>CP039998.1:600000-877855 GCA_013099015.1 Candidatus Saccharibacteria bacterium oral taxon 488
TCGATTCGCGTGAGTCTCTCAACTTCATCGCCAAAAAACTCCACTCGCACCGCCGTGTCCTGCCCAGCTGGGAAAATATCCACCACATCGCCACGCACCCTGAAAGTACCGCGCGCGAAATCAACGTCGTTGCGCTTATATTGAATGTCAGTTAGTAAGCGAATAAACTTATCCTGGACTCGCCGCTCGCCTACCGTCAGCTGAATCGCCATATCAGCATACGTCTCCGGCGAACCGATGCCGTAAATACAGCTAACACTAGCCACGATGATAACGTCGCGTCGCGTTAGCAGCGCCGAAGTCGCCGCATGCCGCAGCCGATCAATTTCATCATTAATCTTTGAATCTTTCTCAATGTAGGTGTCACTCGAAGCAATGTAGGCTTCCGGCTGATAATAATCAAAATAGCTGACAAAATAATGCACCTCATTATCCGGAAAAAACTCCTTAAACTCAGAAAACAGCTGCGCTGCCAAAGTCTTATTGTGTGCCAGCACCAGCGTCGGCACATTGGCTCGGGCGATAATATTTGCCATGGTAAACGTTTTACCCGAACCGGTCACGCCCAGCAGTGTTTGCTCGCGCTCGCCCCGCTCCAAACCGCCCACCAGCTGAGCAATCGCCGTTGGCTGGTCGCCAGTCGGCTGATACCTGGAAACGAGATTAAATTGATTCACATTTCCTATTGTAGCATTATTGACAAATGGTAAATTTTCATGATATAGTTGACCAGTTATTAGCGATAAAACAAAAAGGGCACTTCAATGACTCCACAAAATACATGTATTCCGCGTGACGTACAGCTACAAGCTGCGATGTTCCGTCTTGGCAAGATGGAAGACGAAATCCAGAGCGGCTACGAAATTCTCCGAAAATATCAGAAAACAATAACCATCTTTGGCTCGGCGCGCACCGACCCGAATAGCGCCTATTACCATGCCGCGAAAGAAACAGCCGAGCGGCTAGCCAAGCTCGGTTACGCTATTGTTTCTGGTGGTGGACACGGCATCATGGGCGCCGCCAACGAAGGCGCTAATAAGGCCGTCCAAGAGGGAGCGCGAGCTGCTGGCGGCGAGTCGATCGCGTTCAATATCCGCCTGCCGCATGAACAGGAAGTCAATAAGTATGCTACCGAGGTGTTTGAGTTTCAGCACTTTGCCCCGCGAAAGATCGTCATGACCATGTTTGCTAATGCCTATATTTATTTCCCAGGCGGCTTCGGTACATTGGATGAACTGGCGGAGATATTGACGCTAATCCAGACTGAAAAAGCTAACCGCGCGCCAGTGATCTTGTTTGACACAGCATTTTGGAGCGATTTGGATGCCTTTTTCCGCAATCATATGCTGGCTGAGGGAGCTATCGTTGAGAAAGACCTGGATATTTATACTATCACCGATAGCGTTGACGAGATCATTGAGCTGGTACAAGCAAATAAGACCTATTGCTGATCACCTATCGTGTCAATTCAGACTTTTTGGGATTTCTTCAGGGTATTTGTATTTTGCTGGGACTTTTTATGAGGTTTTTTGCTAGCAGATTTTTTAGATTTTACGGGCACGGCAGCTGACTTGCGGCGTTTTGGTTTAGCGTTGGCTACCGGTAGCTGGAACGGCGACGCTGACTTGACTGGCTCACCGACGGCCGAGGCAACATAGCAAATCCCGCCCTCGCAGACAACGCGCTCAACAGTCGGCGTGTGCGTGCGCGGATGGGCTGAAAAACGACGGGTTATTTCATAGCCAAGCCCGCGCTTACCAGATTCGATACGATGCTGACCGTATGGTAATTGATGATGATAATTTTCAACGATATCCACCGGATGAAACGAGATAACCTGCCCGTCAAAATCCATCATCACCCAGTCGCTAGCTCTCGCCCAGGCTGCCTGATCAATCCGCGGCGCAGCAGCCATTAGCGCCTGATACACTTCTCTACCCGTCGTGTCCGCCGGATCAAGCCCCAGTGCACGGATAATTGAATGAGCCCGAGCTAAAATCTCAGTAATCAACCTCACATCGCTATCGTCACCGGCCATTCGTCTGAGCTCGCTCACGGCAACTCGTGTCCGCACTGAATCACCCAATAATTTTGTTAAGTTTCTTGACATTAAAACTCCTTTTCGCTTAGTGGCATGGCATGTAGTCGCGCACCTTGATATAAGATACCAGTTTTAGCACCAATATGATTGACGACCGAGCTTGAATTTGCGCTGGCAAATACTACTGCGTCCTTCAGCTGGGCGCCATGAGCCCACTGACTCAAAAAGCCACTGGCAAATGCATCACCTGCGCCAGTCCGATCAATTGCTGGCACATCCTCGTACATCGCTGCTCTGACAATCGTTACACCATCAGACGCCATCGAGCCATTCACGCCGTCTGTCAGCAACACCACCGGCACGAGCTCTTTTGCTCGCCGCACCAGCTGTTCCAGATCATCACCCGGCACTAACTGTTGCATCTCTTCTTTGTTCAGTGCCAATACCTCCACATCATCCAGCAGTCCCATTAACTTCTCGCGCTGTGCTAGCTCTCGCTTGCCTGGATTAAAGCAAATTTTCATACCAGCTGCTCGCGCCTCACGAAATACCTTATCCAAGACCGTCATCTGACCTGCTAATGTTGATACATACAACCAATCAGCCTCAATATCCGCCACGGTAAAATCAGCCGCGTGATAATGCGTTGATGCGCCGCGATACGTCAAAATTGTCCGTTCACCATTTGGCGCCAATAACAATACCGAGTAGCCCGTATTGTATTTTTGGGAAAATCGAACATATCGCGTATCAACATTCTCGGCGTCCAGATCATCCAGCACTGCTTGGCCAGCCGGATCACGGCCGACAACGCCCAAAAACATCACTTCGTGGCCCTGCCTGGCAAAGGTTACCGCGGCATTCGTCGCACCCCCACCCGTCGAAAAATGGATCTGGTTGACGTCGGCCTTGGCACCAAGTTCTAACTTAGCAAAACAACGTTCTGGACTGTCGCACACCGGAGCCAAGGCGTCTGACTGGCTTAAAAAAACATCCTGCACACCAGCACCAACAGTAATAATTCTTGCCATTACACCACCGCCTTTCCGGCTGAACCGAAGGCCTGAATTTTCGTCTCAACTACTTCCTGAACGGCTGCGTACACCGGTGGCATCAGCTTAACGATGGCATATTCATTTGGATTTTCACGCAAGGTTTTTTCCAGTGTGGTGCGGAAAGCGTAGCGCATGTCGGAGTTGATGTTGATTTTAGAGACGCCAATTTTTGCTGCGTCCTCAAAATAATGCAGCGGCGTGCCTGATCCGCCATGAAGCGAAATCTGGCAGTGCAGCGCTTCGCGGATGCGTCCTAATAATTCCAAATCCAAAACTTTCGGCACCGGATACAACCCGTGCAAATTACCAATCGCCGCCGCAAAAGTGTCAATTCCCGTCGCCTCTACGAAATCACGCGCGCCTTCTGGCGTGGAAAAGGTTTTCTTAATTTCTTCATAGTCAATCGCCTCGGTGTGGACATTTGACGAACCCCAAAAATAATGCGGCTCGGCTTCCACCAACGCGCCGGTGAACTTGGCGTACTCGACAACCTCACGAGTTTTGGCAATGATTTCCTCGTCCGAGGCATCGTGATTTGCCTGGGAAATATCGATATGCACAAACTCATAACCCGCGTCAATCGCCCGCTTGCATCCCTCCACCGTTGGCCCGTGATCCAAGTTCAAATACATCTCGATGCCATATTCAGCCTTATAATTATCCACCAGATCGCGCACGTTTTCTAGACCCATAGCCTTCACCTCGGCGTCGGACACTTCGACCAGCACCGGCGATTGGAGTTTCTGCGCCGCGCGCGCTACCGCGATCAGCGTTTCTTGATTATCAATATTAAACGCCCCGACCGCAAAATGTTGCGCCCGTGTCCGCTGCATCAAATGGCGCGCATGCGTGGTATTGCGCCGAATGTCAGAAATTGTCAGTCCCATAACCTCGCTTTATCCCTTATACTACTTATGGTTAGTATAGCAGCGGCGGCGGAAAATGAAAAGAGGCGAAGGGGTTTTACGATTTATTTTTGTACGGTTTTCGTCAAAATGCTGGCCTTATCTTTTGGCTCATCATAGGGTCAATCCCGATGAGGGAACTTGGTATTTTTACTTATGCAGCAGCATGGGAGATCGCGACACTCGTGACAATTCCCTGTATAGCTGTGGACGCTCGAGAAATTCCCTGGCGTCTGCGCCAGCCTAAATAAATGACAGGTTATCTTTTACGTGCCGGACAATTGTTTCAACATCAAGTCCATGCTTTTGCCATAATTCAGCTACCGAGCCGCTTTCGCCGAACTGGTCGCGGACGCCGATGCGCTTTATTTTGACTGGCAATTTCTCGCCGAGTACTTCCGCCACCGCGCTGCCAAATCCGCCGGCGATTTGCCCTTCTTCCGCTGTCACCACACGGCCGCATTTTTGGGCGGCGGCAACGACCGCTGCTTCGTCCAGCGGTTTAATAGTGCTAAAATGCACGACTTCTGCCTGAACGCCGGCGTACGCCAATTGTTCTGCCGCCATGAGGAGTTGATAGGTCATCGTGCCAGTACCTAGTAACGCCACATCGGTACCCTGCCGCAGTACAGACGCCTGGCTAATCGCCACTTCCCCATCCAAAAACAGCGGCATATCGGCCCGCGGCAACCGCACATAATTTGGCCGCGGATCAGTCGCCATCACTGCCGCCATTATTTCGGCCTCGTAGGCATCACCTGGCGCCAAGACCACCATGTTTGGCAGGCTCCGCATCAGCGCGATATCCTCCAGCATTTGGTGCGTTGCCCCGTCCGCACCGACATTCAGCCCGGCATGTGAACCGACCAGCTTGACCGGCTGGTTATTCAGGCAAATCGTCGTCCGAATTTGTTCCCAATTACGCCCCGGACTGAACGCCGCATAACTGGCCGCAAACGGGATATTACCCATCGCTGCTAACCCTGAGGCTACTGTTACCAGATTTTGCTCTGCCACACCAACCTCAATAAATCGCGGTGCACCAATTTGCTCGGCAAACTCGCCAAAGCCAACACTTTCTGCCAAGTCGGCGCTTAGCGCAACAACTTGACTATTGTTCATTGCTGTGTGAACTAGCCCATGGCCAAAACTAAGCCGCATCGACGCGGTATTTCCCGCGCGCCAATTGTCCCGCAACACACTCATGCGCCTACTGCTCCTTCCGACTGTTTCCCGGCTGATAGACCCAATTTTGCCAGCGCCGCAGCGGCCTGCTCAGCATTTGGCGCCTTGCCGTGCCACCGATAATCACCCTCCATAAAATCAACGCCGCGCCCGGGTATCGTATGCGCGATAATCACGCTCGGCTGCTCGCGTACTGCCTGCGCCACTTCAACCGCCGCGATAATTTGTGTCATGTCATGCCCGTCAATTTCCTGCGCCTGCCAGCCGAAACTGCGCCATTTCTCGCCCAAATCATCCAGCGGCATGACCTGCTCAGTATCGCCGCCAATTTGAATATTATTACGATCAATGATGGCTATTAGCCGGCCTAATTTATACTTGGCTGCAAACATCGCCACTTCCCAAATATTACCCTCATCAAGTTCACCGTCGCCTAAACTACAATATAAGAAGCGCTCCGAATTCTGCAAATACTGCAAATGATACGCCATACCGGCAGCCTGACTGAGACCGCAGCCAAGCGGCCCGCTGGTCGTCTCTAGCCCTGATAATTTCACCCGCTCCGGATGGCCTTGTAGCCGCGAGCCAAACTGCCGCAAACTCATTAACTCTGATTCCGATAAAAATCCGCGCATCGCCATCGCTGCGTATAGCAGCGGCGCATAATGGCCATTGCTCATGACGAACAGATCGCGATCAGGCCGATCCGGTTCTTCTGGCCGCAATCTAAGAATCCGAAAATACAGCACTGCCATCACATCAGCAAACCCCAGCGGCCCTGCCACATGACCGCTGCCAGCAGCCGTCACTTGGCGAATAATCAGCTGCCGTAACTCTTGCGCCTTCTTTTCTAGCTGGCCAGTCGTGAGTTGGCTCATGGTAAACTACCCGAGCACACCCGTCTTGCTAATTTCCTGCTGGAGTTTAGCGAACATTGCTGGTGGATCAGTTGCTTTTTGGATTGTCCCACCAACGTTCAGGACGTTCACGCCGCCCTGAACAAGGCTATAAGCATTGTCAACCATCACACCACCATCCCAACCAATTTCAACATTCGGATTAATCATCTTGACGAGCCGAATTTTTTCCAGCTGCATCAGGCTGGCTGTTCCGCCAAACTTACCTAGCTCACCGCTGAAAATCAGGACATGCTCTGCCTCTTTGATAAGCTCTTCGACGGTTTGCGGCACTGTTGGCTTGAGCAGTGCTAGCCCGGCCATAATACCCGAGCGCTTAATTTCTTTGAGTGCCCCCAACACGTCGCCTTCGGCCTCGGCATGAATGATAATCAAGTGCGGCCTCAGTGCAATTAACTTTGGTACATACTCATCTAGTTTGTTCACCATAGCGTGAATATCAATCGTCCAACCTTCTGGTGCCCATAATTCTGGGATGCTGACCGTAAAGGTTGGCGCAAATTCACCATCAGTCAAATCGATATGCACCCGCTCAGCAAAGCCGGTAATTCTATCGACTTGCTCTTTGTATTGCTGGGCATTTTCTGCCAAAATTGCCGGGGCGATAACACTACTCATACGATTTCATCCAGTTGCGCATTGCGCCGATTATACCGCGGGGCATCCGCGTATGCAGTATTGAGCCACGTTTCAACAATGCCCTTCCAGGCAGCTTCGTTATCCTCGAGGACCCTAGCCGGCAGGCATAATACATTCGAATTATTGTCACGCCGCGTCATCCTCGCCTCATGTGCATCCCAAATAACACTGGCGCGGATCCCCTTAAAACGATTCGCCGCCATACACATACCCTGACCGCCGCCGCAAATTAAAATTGCCCGTGGATCATCCTCGCCATCACCAATCACTCGCAGCGCTGCCGCTGCCGCAAACTGTGGAAAGTCGTCATCAGGATTAAGCTCACGACCACCGACATCCTCGACTGCGTAGCCACTTTTCGCCAAATACGCAAATACTTTTTCTTTCAGCGCAAACCCGCAATGATCTGAACCAAGATAAATCTTCATGGGTTTAGTATAAGCGGTTTGGGCGATATTTGCAACCAATCAAGTCCTTGGAAGCTCAACTCATTACGTCGAGCCGCAGCCAGCCAACACCTTACCCATCGCCTCTTTTTCTGCATTTGTTACCCACAGACGATATTTACGCTTGATCGCCACCTGCCGTTCAATGTACTGACAGCGAAACGGTTTGTTAGGAGGCAGCCAGGTTGCCGCGTCGCCATCGCCTTTGGCTTGGTTGGCCGGACCGTCAGCAGCCAACAAATTCAGCGGGTCGTTTGCCAATTTTTCTCGTTCCTCACGTGGTAGTTGCTGTGCACCTTTCTGCCACGCATCACTTAACGCCACCACGTGATCAATTTGTACTTTCGACGAAGTCTCTGGCCCGCGCTGAAACTTGATCGTCCGGCCGGTATACGGGTCACGTAGTGTCCCGGCCAACACGCGACATTTATCATCAATTTTTGTTTCCGTTAGATCCCGCGCCAGGATCACCTCGCGCACCGAACAGCCGCTCATTTTGCCCCAACCATCACTAAATTGTTTGCGGCTATAGCCCGTTTTGGATGCGCGACCTTTAACCTCTAGTTTAGCTAACTCCGCCTGAGCGTTTGAATCACCAAATAATTGCCGCTGCATAGACGGCGAAGTCGGCGCAACCCGCGGCTGCTGTAGCTGCACCGCCCACACTACTGCACCCACTACCGCCGTGACAAGCAGTACCGTTATCTGCCGCCGTCTAATTTTCCTCGTTGCCATATTTATATTATAATAAAAGTATGAAAACAGTTCCACGCCTACTCGACACCTTTATGCCACATCATTACGCATTAACTCTTGATCTGACGCACGCCGAAGAAAAATCTTTTTCTGGCTCGGTAATTATTTCTGGCGAGTCAACTAGTGAATTGATTTCGCTGCACACCAAAGACTTGACCATTCATTCAGCGTTGATTGACGATCAGCCAGCCGAGTTTTCTCACGGTGAATTTGATGAATTACGCCTGTCGTACCCAGAGTTGTCCAATGGTGAGCACACGGTTTGCATCAAATTTTCTGGCGCTATCACCGACGCCATGCACGGGCTGTATCCGTGTTACTTTACGCATGACGGCGTCAAAAAGCAATTGTTTGCCACCCAATTTGAATCACACCACGCCCGCGAGGTATTCCCATGCGTTGATGAGCCAGCTGCCAAAGCAACCTATGACGTAACGCTCGTCACTGCTCCGAAGCTAACCGTCCTTGGCAATATGCCCGTCACTGAATCATCCGAAAAGGACGGCACGCTGATAACAACTTTTGCCACCACGCCACGAATGAGCAGCTACCTACTTGCTTTTGTTGTCGGTGAGCTACACAAAAAGACCACTCATACCGCCTCTGATGTTGAGGTAAACGTCTGGGCAACACCGGCTCAGAGCGAGGATACTCTTGATTTTGCGCTAGACATTGCTACTCGCTCAATTGATTTTTATGATGAGTATTTCGGCGTGCCATATCCGCTGCCAAAATCAGACCACGTGGCACTGCCAGATTTCTCGTCAGGCGCCATGGAAAACTGGGGGCTAATCACCTACCGCGAAAGCTGCTTGCTGGCTGACCCAAAATTAACACCGGAGTCGTCCAAGCGCTTCATCGCCACCGTCATCGCCCACGAACTCAGCCACCAGTGGTTCGGTAACCTGGTAACGATGCAATGGTGGAACGACCTGTGGCTGAATGAGAGTTTCGCCAATATGATGGAATACGTAGCAGTCGACGCGCTACATCCTGAATGGCGGATGTGGGAGGATTTTGCAACGAGTGAAGTCACTGCGGCACTGCGGCGCGATAGCCTGGACGGCGTACAGCCCGTGCAGGCCGATGTTAATCACCCAGATGAGATTAGCACCCTGTTCGACCCGGCGATTGTCTATGCCAAAGGCGGACGGCTATTAGTGATGGTACGGCGGCTGATCGGCGAGGAAGCGTTCCGTTCTGGGCTAAAATCGTATTTTGAAAAATTTGCATATAAAAACACTATTGGCAACGATTTATGGCAAGAATTGGAAACTGCCAGCGGACAGCCGATTGTTAAATTGATGAATGCCTGGATTTCTCAGCCAGGGTTGCCGATTGTACAGGTCGAGCAGGATAGTTCTGGCGAGCAGTCCACTGTCACCTTACGCCAAGAACGATTTTTCATCGGCGATCACCAGCCGTCCGATGCCCTGTGGCCGATTCCGCTGTTCGCCAATCAGCCGCTTGATGATATTCTGACCGAGCGCGAGAAAACATTTACGGCAAATGGCGATGTTCGGCTAAACTGCGGACTGAACGGACATTTCGTAACGCACTACGACTCAGCAACGCGAGACCGATTGATCGAAAAGGCGGCAGAATTATCGACGTTAGATAAAATTTGCTTACTGCAAGACATGACGTTGTTAGCGCGGTCTGGACGAGAAAGTTCGGCGGCGCTGCTGCCGCTGGCACGCGTTTTTCAGCACGAGACCAATGAAAGAGTCTTTAATAAAGCCGGGACAAATTTGGTGGAATTACGCAAATTCGTCGATGACAGTGAAGCAGGACGCGCTCGGCTAAAGCAGATTTCTGTTGAATTTGCCCGCGATACATTCATGGAACTTGGCTGGGATGAGCAGGACGGCGAGTCTGATGACGATCGCGAGCGGCGCACGGCAGCGCTAGGTTTGATGTTATACGGCGAGGACTCAGCAGCACTCGCGGAGGCCAAGCAACGCTTTAATGAGACTAACCTAGGTGATTTACCAGCTGAAATTCGGCCGCTGATCATCAATGCCAATGTCAGACATTTTGAGACGCCAGAAATGATTGACAAGCTTTTTACGATATATCAGAATACGCCGTCAGCCGACCTGCAGGTTGACATCGCGCTAAGCTTGACCTCGACGAAGAATCCAGCAACCGCCGAACGAATTTTAGTAGCAATAAAAGATGCTAATATTATCCGCCCGCAAGACGCCAGCCGTTGGTTTATTTATCTGATCCGCACGCGGGAAAACCGGCAAATTGCCTGGAACTGGCTGAAAGAAAATTGGTCGTGGGTGAAAGACACCTTTGGCGGCGATAAAAGCTACGATAATTTTATCCGCTACGCCGCCAGCGCTCTGTTGACCCGCGATGAGCTAAACGACTTCACCAAATTCACTAAGCCGCTGCGCGCCGAACCGGCCCTAACCCGCACCATTGATCTGGGCATCCGCGAGATTGCCGGCAGAGTAGCACTGATTGAGCGAGATCAGGCGGCGGTTATTGATGCGCTTAATTAAGTAATATGAGTTATACACTTTTACAGTTGACTTATTTAATATCGAGTGGTATAATCGCCAACAAACATTAACCACACTGAGTGGAGTTGGTGCGTGTTTGAGGTAATAAATTAACTCAATTTAAGGAGATCTTATGGGAAATCACAACACTATTGGTAGCCAGGGAGACCGGAGAGATACACCGCACCAGATAGCTGACACCGTGCGTGAGCTGGGGCAAAAGGCCGTGGCTTGGGCCTTAATGGCTGGCACGGCCGCATTTGGACTCGTAGGCTGCTCGTCGGGGAAGAAAACCACCGAACACAAGACTGTCTCCGTGGCTTGCGGCCACGATTCGTTAGCAGTACCGCAGATTGAACGTGCTGAAACTTACAAATATAATATAACTGGAGAGCCAAGGCTCGGAGTAGTTACTGTTGGTTGCCCCCGTGGCGGCAATGTCATAGTTACCGGCATAAATGAACCAAACGGTAATCCTGCGCCAAAGGGTGAGCTATTTCCACATACTCTTGAGATAACTGCCCTTTGCTCTCAAGGCGATACAGGCTTCAAAACACGTGTTACCGACACGCCGGCTGGCAACAATATATTTGAAGCCACCATAAAAGACTGCTCCATCGAAAGTGCAGTAATAAACCGGCCCTAGCTAACAGCATATTACCAAATTACAACCTACACCACTAGGCATTCGGCGTTGTAATCCCTATCAATAGCTACAGCTAACATACACATATCGCGTCCCTCATATTGCGGATGTTTTGCTATGAATAGTTCCGCCGCAAAACGCATTTGTCGCTGTTTTTTGGCAGTAATCGCCGCCAAGCCATCACCATATCTGGAATTGTTGCGATATTTGACCTCGGAGAAATACAGCACATCGTCTTTTACGCTGACGATGTCAATCTCGCAGTACCGTGTCCGCCAGTTGCGAGCAATGATCTCATGACCGTCCGCCCCTAGCTGATCCGCTGCTGCTTGCTCGCCTGCATTACCAATGTCGCGAGTAGTGGATAGGTGAGCAACGGGTTCGCTATCTCCTCCGACAGAGGCTGTGGAACGTTCGCGAGTAGCGGACGTTTCAGCCGAACGCTCACAAGACATCTCCGGTGGAGATGCGAGTGAAGAGTGTACTCTGTCGGAGGATGGTAGCGAACCCGCCTCCACATACTTCTGTAGCGGCGCAAAACTCAGTCGATGCAGTGGCGTCACGCCCAACCGCTCAATTGCCATACGGTGCTTCGCCACGCCATAGCCAGCATTTGACGCGAAGCCGTACCCTGGATAGACCACATCTTGCTCGACCATAAAATTGTCGCGCGCCACTTTGGCGATAATTGACGCGGCCGATACGCTCGGGATCAAACCATCGGCCTTAGCCATCACCGTTACATATTGTTCCAGCGCCGTATCCGCCAGAAAATTGACCGTTCCGTCAATGATAATTTCATCAAATGCCAAATTCTTCTCCTTGCACTGCGACTGAATTTGTTGTACCGCTCGCCGCGTTGCCAATCGCAGCGCCTGACTCATACCAACCTCGTCCAATTTTCCAGCGCTCACCCAGCCCAGCGCCCACGCAGCCGCCTGCTCGCGAATCACCTCATCCAAAGCCTCGCGGCGTTTTTTAGTCAACTTTTTACTATCATCCAAACCCTCAATCTCGACACCACCCAAAATCACCGCGCCCACCACCAGCGGCCCCGCCCACGGCCCACGTCCGACTTCATCAATGCCGAGGATCATGCGCGCGCCTACCCTTTTTCACATCCTTTTTTACGTCCGAACCCATGACCACCCAGCCCAGCCACACCGCCGCCGCACCCAGCGTATTTGCCAAGATATCCCAATTGGTATCGTCCAGCTTGATACGCGCCAAACCAACCTTGACCATAAATAATTCTGCCAGCTCATTAATGCATCCCAGCGCCGACACCAGTGCAAACACCGAAAACACCATCACCAACCAGTGCGCCCGCCAGCGCGTCGCCAGCACCAAATATATCCACAACAATCCCGTAAACAATCCGCCGCCCACGAAATGCGTAGTAAAACTAGTGTCTCGCCCCTCGATCAGCGGCGATGGCAAATACCACGAGATAAAAAACAACACGCACGCAACGTATAGCAGCCAGCGGCACTTTACTTCATCGGTAAAACCCTGGCGACGCAACATATACGGCACCGCAAATACCAAAGTCACGGGGACAAACACAGAAATATAATGAAAGATTGACATACTAGCATTATACCATGAGAAAACCGCCCCCAGAGAGGGCGGTCTGTTTACCTCAAAACCAATTACGCTTCTTTATGGCGAGCTTCTACTTCAGCAGCCTTGGCGTCAAGTTCTGCCTGAGCAGCATCTTTCTCAGCCTGCTTGGCAGCGGCAGCTTGTGCAGCTTCCTCTTTCAGGCGTTCAGCTTCCGCTTCAGCCTTGGCATCGTGCACGTTGTTGACAGCCACGCGGTCAAAGTTTTTGGCAGTCAGGCGAGCTGATTTACCAGAACGCTTACGTAGGAAGCTGAGGAACTTGCGACGAACCTTGGCACGGCGGACGATTTCCACCTTTTCAATCAGTGAGCTGTGCAGCAAGAATGATTTTTCCACGCCAACACCTGATGCAATCTTACGAACAGTGATGCGTGAGGTGTGCGAACCTTTGTTGTCGGTGCGGATGACCACACCTTCAAACATCTGGATACGCTCTTTATTGCCTTCTTTAATCTTCTGGTAAACACGAACGGTGTCACCGCTGCGGGCGTCAACAACTGCTTGCTTTTTCTGTGCTTGATTGACTTTGTTGATTAACTCAAAACTCATGACTCATGATATTTCCTATCTTCCAAACCTGTCACGGCTGGCCACGCAGCTGTACCCCTGCGGCTCCACACCTAACAAAGCTTGAATAATTTAACTCTGTACAACTTCAGTGTATTTTAGCATAGAACATGAAACTATACAAGATGATCTAGCGGTTATAATGGATACCGCGAATTGCTTAATTCTACAGATTCCTCAAAATGGCGTTAATCGATTTCTCTTGACCATAACCAACCCAGATGTCATGGTCGTGATCATCGTCATCATCGTCTAGCTCGACAAAGGTGCTTTGTTTGGTCACGCCATATTTTTGACGGAGATCCTGACGGCTGTCATAGTCAACCTTCAGAATCTGCACACCAGCTGGGATTGGGCCTTCGCGCAACACCTTGTCAAACGCCTGGCAATCACCACACCACGGAGCGTAGAAAAATAGGATTGTCTTCCGGTAAGCATGTTCCCGGGTATTGCCGTCGACATAATCAGCGTAACGACCGACGGCTGGATTCACCGGCTGTGCTGAGCCAGATGGCTGCTTGGAGACTGAGCCACCAGATTGGCCGGGAGCTTTTTGTGAAGTGCCTTGCTGTGGTGTTGATTCGTTGGCCGGAGTCTGCGGGCGAAGTAGTAACACAGCCGCCACTACACCACCGACAACCGCAGCAGTGATGATGCTTGTGATGATGATATACTTCTTATTCATACCTCTAGTATAGCAACGGTTCCACTGCTTTGGAAGCTCATATTAACCCCGCCTTCCATCACATCGATACCGCAGGATTGATGGAGAAAAAATACCAGATAGAGTACAATAGTAATATGGATTACAATAAATTAGCACTTGAATTACACAAAAAATATAAGGGCAAAATCACCACCAGTTTACGCGACCAGGAGGAGTTGGATCGCGATAAATTAAGCGCCTATTACAGCCCAGGCGTGGGTGCGATCAGCCAAGCGATTGCCGAAAATCCAGTAGACCTGCCAAAGTATACCTGGACGAACAATTTGGTCGGTGTGATTTCTGATGGCTCAGCGATTCTGGGCTTGGGCGATTTGGGGCCAAAAGCCGCCATGCCAGTGATGGAAGGTAAGGCACTGCTGTTCAAGCATTTTGCTGATGTTGACGCTGTGCCAGTTGTACTGGATGTTCACCAGCCAGAAGAAATTATTGCCACGGTTAAGGCAATCGCGCCGAGCTTTGGCGCAATTAACCTCGAAGACATCGCCGCACCAAAATGTTTTGAGATTGAAGAGCGCCTGAAAGCTGAGCTGGACATTCCCGTATTTCACGACGACCAGCACGGTACCGCGGTCGTGGTGTTAGCAGGACTAATCAATGCCGCGAAATTAACCGGACGAAACCTGGCAGACTGTAAATTTGTGGTCATTGGCGCTGGTGCAGCTGGCACGGCCATCATCAAGCTGCTACATCTATACGGCACAAGGAACATCGTGGCGGTAGATAGCCGCGGCATTGTTGGCTCGTCTCGCACGGATTTGAATGCTGAAAAAACTGCGCTATTAGAATACGTCGACGCTTCGCAAGCTGGCTCAATTGAAGACGCCATCACTGATGCTGACGTGTTCATTGGTGTGTCGCGCGCTGGGCTACTTACGCCTGAATTGGTACAAAAAATGGCCAACAATCCAATCATCTTTGCCCTAGCCAATCCAGTTCCAGAAATCATGCCAGACGTCGCTCGAGAGGCGGGTGTAGCAGTCATCGCCACTGGCCGCAGCGATTTTCCAAACCAGATCAATAATTCCTTGGCCTTCCCAGGCATCTTCCGCGGCGCCCTGGATCATGGTGTGAAAAAAATCACCGACCAGCATAAATTAGCAGCCGCCGAAGCGCTAGCTGGACTAGTCGAAAACCCAACTGCTGAGGAAGTCATTCCTTCGCCGTTTGACGAGCGAGTAGCGCCAACCGTCGCTCGTGTTATCACATAACCCTATTCGCCACATGCTAACGATCACAATAGAAGCTGTCGGAGAGCTGGCTTTAGCGTGGCTTTCTGATATCCACTAGATAACTCGATTGACTTCCTCAAGTGTCGTCTCGCCGCGCAAAGCCGCCAGCACGCCCGCCTGCAATAATGTCACCATGCCATGTTTCTTGGCTGTAGCCTCAATTGCTTCAGTGTGAACGTCGGCAATATCGCCACGTAGGAATTTCTGAATTTCCTCAGTCACCACCAGCTGTTCCATCACCGGGATACGCCCCTTGTAACCAAACGGTACCTCGTCGGTCGCCACGGGTCGCCACAGTTTAAACGTATCAAGATCAGGACAATCAACATGTGACGGTAGATCCCGCAAGACTTCCTTTACCCAATTGCGTGTCGCCTCATCTGGCTCATATTCTTCCTTGCTCTCATCGTGTAGCCGCCGCACCAGCCGCTGAGCGATCAATAGTCGCACCGCTGAGCTAAAGATTGGATTCTGCCCGATCATATCAATAATTCGACTAAATGCCGCTGACGTCGAGTTAGCATGAAAGCTTGACAGCACTAGATGCCCGGTAATCGACGCCTGAATTGCTGTCTTGGCAGTTTCCTGATCACGAATCTCACCAACCATCACCACGTCCGGGTCGAGGCGCAGCACGCTACGCAACCCATCATCAAACCGCTGGCCAGCCGTCGTATCAATCGGGATCTGCGTAATGCCGGGAATGGTATTTTCTACTGGGTCTTCCAGTGTAATCACTTTACGATCCGGCGTATTGAGCGCATTGAGAATGCTGTACAAAGTCGTTGACTTACCCGAACCGGTTGGCCCAACTAACAGCACCAGGCCACGCGGATGAGAAATAATCTCATCAATTTGCGCCCGTTCAGCTGCACCGATACTGAGCAAGTCTAGGTTCAGCATCGAGGTGTCAAAATTAAATAAGCGCAGCACTACGTCTTGACCATACATGGTTGGCACTGCTTCGACACGGAGGTTAAGGAGGTGTGATACCCCGTCACGATGGATTTCTTGCTGCATGTGCCCCGACTGCGGCTCATTGGACGCCGTCGAAATATTTGCTCGCGAAGCCAGTGCCGCCATGATAACTCGATAACGATCACGGCCCAGCTCCGCCACCGAGTGCAGCGCGCCATCAACGCGCATCCGCACCCGAATGGTGTCGCGCTGATTCTCAATATGAATATCCGAAGCATTCAGCCGATCCGCCTGATCAATCAAGTAGTTAAACACGTCGTTTGTGCCGACGGTCGCCAATGTTTGGCTGACCTGCTGGAGGGTGTCACTGTCGCCCTCTTTGGCGATTTCGATATTATCATAAATCACTTTCTTTGGCGGATCAAACCGCAGCATTAACGACCGAAAGCCCGAGGCTGATATCAGGAAGAATTTAGCAATGATGCCCTGCTCGCGGTAGTTATTAGTCATCGTCGCTACTAATGATTGTGGCGTCTGTGACGTAATGCCAAATCGATATGACTGCTCGTCAGGGTTTATCGCCAGTGGCACAACGTGTCCATTATACATCTCTTCAATCGTCAAAATATCACGAATCAGCGGAATTGTTTGTTCAAACTCGCGAGCATCCAGATATTGTAGGCCTAAAATCGCCGCTCGTTTCCGGGTTGCGTCTTCATCTTGATCGCGACGTTGTTGTTGAATTCGATCTTCATCCATCAACCTTATTATAGCAAAAAGCTTATCCTTGGGCGAGTGCTATAATGATATCATGCCAGAAATTACCCTCCTCGTGCACAATATTCGCTCGACGTACAATGTCGGTGCAATTATGAGAACAGCCGAAGGCTTTGGCGTCAGACAGATTATCTTTAGCGGCTATACGCCGTACCCCGATTTACGATTAGCCGACCCCCGGTCTATCGACCCAAGGCTGCCGCACATTACCGAAAAGTTAACCGCCCAGATTCACAAGACTGCACTGGGCGCAGAAACAATGCTGCCCTTTAGCTACGTAGCCGATATTCGTCAGTGGCTGGCAGAGAATGCCAACAGGGAACGCTTACCCGTGATTGCCCTAGAGCAGTCAGCGTCGAGTACAGAGCTCAATACGTTTCGGCCACCAGCCCGCTTTGCCCTACTCCTCGGCGAGGAGGTCCATGGCATTGAGCCGGACATTCTAGCGCGGTGCGATCACATCGTCGAAATCCCCATGCGGGGTGCCAAGGAGTCATTTAATGTCTCAGTCGCGGCCGGTATCGCACTCTACGGCCTCTGTTTTTCGCTAAATATAACCCCGGGCTAGATCATAATCCCTACGGGCGTAAATGATGTCACAATTGCCATTAAAATCAGCGTCACGTACCAAATCTTGCGATTAAATTGATACTTCTCGACCGACACCACTAAAAGCAGGCCGACAATCAGTCCAACCGGCAGCGCCTGGATCGCTACCACGCCCAGCTCGATCGGCTGCTTCAGTCGCAACCACAATGCCGCCAGTACGACACACACCACCAACTTTACGAAAAAGGTGCTGTCATTTTCATACAGCCGCTCCCGACCTTTGCGGTTGGTAATGCTACTTGCCTTCGAGCGATTACGAGCGTACGTTCGCGATTTTTGTTTTGCCATAAGCTTTTTTATCATATCATACCAGGCGCACCATAGCAAAGCAGCCCCGCATGAAAGCGAGGCTGCCCTAAGTTTAGGTTACGAGAAATAAATTACCACATATTTGTCAGGTGGACCGACTTAAATCCATTCCAACCGTGACCAACTTCTGCTGAACCACTACTAAACGGCCAATTCATATTACCACTATTTGTATATTGCAGCAACCGTCCGTCTTTCGTCCGACCGACAATATCCGCCAGGCCATCAGTATTCATATCACCGAGCATAATGGTATCAAACCCGTTCCAGCCATGACCGATTTGACGACCGCTCTCGAACATTGTCATCTTGTTGTCGCGTCCACGATTGAGATATGCCCACATCGTACCGTCCTGGCGTACTGCGACGATATCATCATAACCATCACCATTCAAATCACCAGCAACAATCGATCGAACATTATTCCAACCGTGACCGATTTGACGGGCTTCATCTGACACGAAATCATATGTCCCTTCAAGCTTCTTGTAGCGCAGATAGACCTTGCCTGCCATCAAGTTACCGTTAGCGTCGACATAAACATGTGAGACTGGGCTATCCTTACCGTTCAATTTAGCAAATACCGCGCCACCACGATGGTCGATGTCGCTCGCAACTGGCTTGTCAGCAAATGGCGTCGTTGCTGAGCCATTGTTACGGAATACTTGAGCCTTTTGATTCTTTGAATAGGCAACGATATCCGGACGACCATCGCCATCCATGTCAGCAAATGTAATGTTTGTGTATTTGTTAAAGCCCTGCCCGATCTTTGTTGAGCCGCCACTAAATGGCCAACCCGGGATAGCATTGTTCTGATATAGCCACAACGAGCCATCTTTGCTCAGGCCAACTGCGTCGCTGAAGACAACACCCTCGGTAGCATTCGCAACTGGTGCGCCACTCAGCACCAAGCCAAACACCGTCGCCGACAGCCCAAGCGCCGTTACCGTTTTCTTTAGTATTCCCATACGTCCCTCCACCGTCATAGACGGTATTTATTTAGTACACTCCTACCGTACTACGTTTTCTAAATAAAAGCAATCCCGCTTGTGATTATCAAGCGGGATCGTGGTAAATTCTACTGTAGGATTAGCAACCAATTACATCCGAATCTCGGCGTCAACACCAGCCGGTAAGCTCAGATTCTGCAGGCTATCAATCGTTTTTGGCGTGGCATTGGTAATGTCAATGAGGCGCTTATGGGTGCGCATCTCATAACTCTCGCCGCCCATTTTATAGACGTGCGGGCTTTTTACCACCGTGTAGGTACTGCGACGAGTCGGCAGCGGCACAGGGCCGGCCACGCTCGCGCCGGTGCGAATTGCCGTATCAATAATTTGTTTTGCTGACTGGTCGATGACTTTATGGTCGTACGCTTTCAGGCGAATACGAATCTTGATACCAGTGTCTTGAGCCATAGCTCCTCCTTTATGTGCGACTCCGTAACCTCTGCTCACGTCCGTGCCTCGCGGATGGCCGAGTTCTCGGAGTAAATTAATACTGTTTGGCGATTATATCACAATACCTGAAGTATGGCTAGTCAAGAACTACCGGATTTGCTGCCACCCACTGACGCCACTGCGCGACATCTTCAATCGGCGGTCGATAACCCATAGCTTCACCCAACCGGCTCGCCGCCAAAATACAGGCTGCAATATAGTCGGCACTAGCTTCGTGGTCAGACCGGACATATTCTTGGTATTGCTCACTAGTATAGTCCACCGGCAGAGGTACGATGGTATTATCTATCTCACCAAAAACCTGCATTATCTTTTCGTCAAGCTGGATTACGTGCCCTAACTCATGACAAAACGCTATCAACCCGACGATTTGACGACCTATTTCTGCATCCTCAAGTCGCTCACGCGGCACACCCAGTCGAGACGACATCCGTGCTATAAGATTCGGACTAGACAGCGTCTCCCTTGTACCGATGACAATCATTGGAATTTTCTCACCATTCCGTGTTTCACCCTCACCACCCCTGAAGTCACCACTGTTCTCATCAATAACAATTTGCATCTCCTCTAGTGTCCGAGCCGGAAACAAATTCAAGGCGGTCTCGTAAATATCACCTGCTAGCGAATTAATATACTCACCAAGTGTTTCAACTTTTAATTTTTGCGCTTTTTTGTGCAACAACTCTTCCATAATAATCTAACTGTAACATATAATATTTATTCCGTCAAACATCACTCTAAACTACGAATTGCTTCTGCCACCACTTTGGCCGAATGACGCAGTGCCGCCTGTTCGCGCTCATTAAGCGGATACCCAGTCAAGATCTTCACACCATCCGCACAAATCGTTGATGGCAGGCCGAGCACTACATCGTGCAGCCCATACTCGCCCTCAACCAGTGAGCAGACTGGATAGACCGAGCGTGACGACGAGCGTAGTGCCGAGACAATCTTGGAGATAACGAAACCAATTGCATAATACGTCGACCGCTTGGTCTCGATTACCCGATACGCTCGCTGGCGAATTTGCTCCTCAATACCGTCGACCATCGCTGGCTTAAATCCCGGATAATCAGCGAGCGGCACCTCACCGACTTGCGCCGATTCGATTGTCGCAAATGATGAATCACCATGCTCCCCTAAAATATAGGCGTCAACCTCCCGACTATGCACATCTAGCTGATCCGCGATATATGATTTAAGCCGCGACGTGTCAAGCGTTGTCCCCGTGCCAAACACCCGACTCTTTGGCAGGCCCGATTCTTTCAGCGCCACATACGTTAGTGCATCAACCGGATTTGACACCACAATGATATACGGGCGAGCACCGTTTCTCATAATATTTCTAACTGTCCCACGCATAATCTCAGCGTTCACACCGAGCAGCTCCAGTCGCGTCTGCCCCGGTTGTTGCGGCGCACCGGCAGTAACGACCACGATATCATCAGTCTTGATATCATCATAATCGCCTGGCCGCACCACAACACACCGATCAATCCCCATCGCATCATTGATATCCGCCGCCTGCCCCCACGCCAAGTCAGGGTTGCGGTCGATCAGCACAATTTCCTCAACCACGCTCCGTAGTGCGCAGGCGTATGCCGCTGTCGCACCGACCATACCGCCCGCACCGACGACCACCAACTTCTGTTTATTCATGTTTGTCTCCTAATTTTTATTGCGATAACTTCTCTACTGTAACGCTATCTTGTTGTTTTGTCAAGATACTCATAGTAATATATCATTAAAAATCCCCCGGAAACCGGGGGATTTTTGGGTTGCAGTGTAAAGACTATTTGTTAATCTTTGTTACCACACCAGCACCAACGGTACGGCCGCCTTCGCGGATAGCAAAGTTCAAACCTTGCTCCATAGCGATTGGCGCGAGCAACTTAACCTTGAAGGTTACGGTGTCGCCTGGCATGACCATTTCTTTGTCAGCTGGCAGCTCAACTTCACCAGTCACGTCAGTGGTGCGGAAGTAGAACTGTGGCTTGTAACCCTTGGAGAATGGAGTGTGGCGACCGCCTTCTTCCTTCTTCAAGATGTAAACCTCAGCCTCAAACTCGGTGTGCGGCGTAATGGTGCCTGGCTTTGCCAAGACCTGGCCACGCTCAATGTCAGTCCGCTCAATACCGCGTAGCAAGACACCAGCGTTGTCGCCTGCTTGACCCTGATCCAGAGACTTCTTAAATGCCTCAATACCGGTCACCACTGATTTCTGAGTTGGGCGGATACCAACGATTTCAACCTCGTCGTTCAGCTTAACAACACCCTGCTCAATACGACCGGTTGCCACAGTACCGCGACCCTTGATTGAGAAGACGTCCTCAATTGGCATAATGAATGGCTTGTCCATGTCGCGTGGTGGCTCTGGGATGTAGTTATCCATCGCGTCAACCAGCTCCATGATAGCGTCTTCGTACTTCTCGTCGCCTTCTAGCGCCTTGAGAGCTGAACCCTTGATAATTGGAGCATTCTCATCAAAGCCGTTCTTAGCAAGCAGCTCGCGAACTTCTTCTTCGATCAGCTCGACCATATCTGCGTCAGCCATGTCCATCTTGTTGAGGAAGACAACGATCTTTGGCACGCCAACCTGCTTTGCTAGCAGCACGTGCTCGCGGGTTTGCGGCATTGGGCCGTCGGTTGCCGCAATCACTAGGATCGCGCCGTCAACCTGGGCAGCACCGGTGATCATGTTCTTGACGTAGTCAGCGTGGCCTGGCATGTCAACGTGTGCATAATGACGGTTTGGTGACTCGTATTCTTGGTGTGAGCTGGCGATAGTAATACCGCGCTGGCGCTCTTCTGGTGCGTTGTCGATCTGATCATACGCAATTGGTTTGTTAACTGCGCTTGGGAGGCGCTTTGCGAGCACTGCCGTAATTGCGGCGGTCAGTGTCGTCTTGCCGTGGTCAACGTGGCCCATAGTACCGACGTTCACGTGCGGCTTGCTTCGGTCAAATGCATCTGCCATTTGTAGAAGTTCTCCTTTACTTAATTATATTTTCACGCGGGTACAGTCCATTAAACAGACCTCACGGCGTATGTTCTTGATTATAACTGGTTTGCAAACTGTTGTAAATAGGGTTTATACTATGAGCATGAGTATCTTTTCTAAGAAAGTAACACCCGAAGCAGTTCGCGCCGGTGTATACCCAAAACGATTATCGTATGACGAGCGTCAGGAGCTAAATGCCGAGTATGATCGTCGTCATCAAACCAGTCTACCGAAGCTACCCTCCTTAAGTATTGCCTTCCTTCTAACCATAGCGCTCGCAGCAACCTGGATGTTCATCAAGCTCACCACCTTATTTATCAAGGCCAGCGGACAGTCTGCCGTCTTTCTATTATTCTTTCTATTTATCTTCATCGCGATCTGCTACGGTGTCACATTTTTCTACGTCAAGCGCACCCTTGATAGGCTCAGCGTTAGTGGCACAAAATTTGTTATCGTTTACGTCGCACTCATTAGTGTCGTACTCGGGTGCTGCCACCAACTCGGTGTCGCTCCCTTTCATACACTTCTGTCACTGCCGCTCCCAACTTTGTTGGTCGCTACTGGTGGACACTACGTTGCGACGAGTATACTCGCCAAATGCTGCGTCCATTTTGAGTGGTAATATCGATGATTGTATTATATACAACAGTTTCTTACAGGGGTAGATTGTTGTAATTATTACTTTTTGTTTATTATTTTCTCTGTGATGTCGTATACTGAAGAATGTGTATCAGTTAATGCTAAAGGAGAAATAATGTATGTGTGGAATTGTTGGCTATATTGGTGAACGCGAGGCGCAGAACATCCTCGTCGCCGAGCTCAAGCGGCTCGAGTACCGCGGCTATGACAGCGCCGGAATTGTCACCCTGTCGGGTTCTGCCACACCAACCCTGCTGCGCACCAAAGGCAAGGTGGCAGCGCTGGAAGAGCTTGTCGGACAACATAAGACGAGCGATACGGTCGGCATCGGACACACCCGCTGGGCAACGCATGGTGAACCAAGTAAACGCAATGCTCACCCACACCATGTTGGCGAGATTTATCTGGTACATAACGGTATCATTGAGAACTACCAAGACCTTAAAACGATGCTTTCTGGCCATGAGTACGAGTTTAAGAGCGATACCGATAGCGAGGTGTTGGCAGCCCTGATTGACTATCTACGGCGTGACTCGCCGGATCTACTGACAGCAGTCACTGGCGCGTTGAAAATGGTGGTTGGAGCGTATGGCATTGCAGTGCTTGACACCACGAACCCCGAAGAAATTATCGTGGCTCGCCAAGGCAGCCCGCTGATCATTGGCGTCGGAGATGGCGAAACATATATCGCTAGTGACGCCTCGGCGCTGGTTGGCTACACCAATCAAGTGGTGTATCTACACGATGGTGAAATCGGCCGCTGCACTCGGCACGGACTAGAGTTACAAACAATCGAATCACGGAAGCTTGACGTTAAAATCGAAATGCTCGACATGGATATGCAGGCGATTCAGAAGCAAGGCTTTGACCATTTCCTCGCCAAAGAAATTTATGAACAACCAACCAGCCTCACCTCCACTCTGGCCGGCCGCGTACTGCCTGAACAGAAATATGCGCGCCTCGGCGGTCTCAACATGAGCGATGATGAACTACGCCAAGTCAAACATGTTATCATCGTTGGCTGCGGCACTGCCTACTTTGCTGGTGTGCAGGCCAGCTACTTTATCGAGCAACTGACCGATGACGTGACTATCAGCGTCGAGATTGCCAGCGAGCTACGCTACCGCGCATTCAATGTACCTGAGCACTCGGTCGCTATGATTGTTAGCCAGAGTGGCGAAACGGCCGATACCCTTGCCTGCTTGAATGAATTGAAGCGGCGTGGCGTCAAGTGCCTCGGCGTCGTCAATGCCGTCGGCAGTACAATCGCCCGAGCGGTTGATGGCGGCGTGTACTTGCACGTTGGCGCCGAGATTAGTGTCGCCAGCACCAAGGCCTTTACCTCACAAGTCGCCGCTCTGACGATCTTTGGTATCATGCTCGCCAATGCCAAGGGCACCAACCCACAATTTATTGATGAATTTGTGCAAGAATTAGCGATACTACCAAGCGAGATCCAAAAAGTCCTCGATAAACAAGGTGCCGAGATACCTTCCATCGCTAGGGCGTATGCTGATTACAATCACGCACTCTATATCGGTCGTGATACGCTGTATCCGATCGCTATGGAGGGTGCGCTAAAACTCAAGGAGGTGAGTTACATTCATGCTGAAGCGTATGCCGCTGGCGAGCTGAAGCATGGCCCGATTGCCCTGATCGATGATCGTTTCTTTGAAGTCTGCTACCTCCAAGACAACTGGCTGTACGAGAAGTCGCAGAGCAACTTGATCGAGATGAACACTCGTGGCGCTCATGCCATTGTTATCACCGATACGACGAAAAAGGTGCCAGGCGAAACCGTTATCCGCGTCTCAACCAAATTGACGCACCTCACGCCGCTCTTATTCAATGTCGTGTCGCAGCTCCTAGCCTATCACGTGGCTGTCAGGCGCGGTCATGATGTCGATCAGCCACGCAATCTGGCCAAGAGCGTGACGGTCGAATAATGCTCTCGCGCTAGTGGCGATAGTACGTCGCTAAAAACGCCTCGCGAAACTCGTAAAATGTTCCGTCCTCTAGGCTGGCACGAATATCATCAACTAGTTTGACGATAAATCGTTCATTGTGGATCGACAGCAGCGTGCCAGCCAGAGATTCGCGGGCGTGGAGTAAATGACAGAGATAGGCGGCAGTATAATTCCTGCAAGTATAGCAATCGCAATCTTCCATAATTGGTTCAAACAGTTCGCGGTATTTTTGGCCGCGAACATTGACTCGACCACACGGCGTGTAGGCCGCGCCGTTTCTGGCCACGCGCGTCGGACTGACACAGTCAAAGGTATCAATTCCCTGCTCAATCGCCGCAAAGATATCGTCCGGCTCAGAAATACCGAGCAAATGCCGTGGCTTGTTCTCGGGCAAGATTTGATTGACCCACTGAATCGTCTGCGCCATGGTTTCCTTTTCCAGCGCGCCACCGATGCCGTAGCCATCAAAGTTCATTGCACCTAGAAACGCAGCCGTTTGCTTGCGCAGATCCTCGTAATTTGCACCCTGCAGCACGGCAAATAACGCTTGATACGGCTTGTCGGGACGAGCCTTGCGCAGACGTTTCACTTCCGCCAAACTGCGCTCCGCCCACGCATGCGTCCGTGCCAAAGCCTCCACTTGATACTCATACGGATCAATCAGCGAGGTCAGCTCGTCAAAAGCGAAGGTAATATCCGCGCCAATGCCCGCCTGAATCTGCATAGATAACTCTGGCGTAAATTTGTGGTACGAGCCGTCGAGGTGCGATTTAAACATCACACCATTTTCATCCACCCAAGCGTGGCGCGACGATTTTTTAGCGATGGCAATTTCCTCATCAACATCAGTACTCATCGCCAAAACTTTCTTAAAACCCGAACCCAGACTCAGCACCTGAAAGCCACCACTATCAGTGAACGTCGGCCCGCCCCAGTGCATAAACTTGCCCAAATAGCCAGCCTTCTCGATGAGCTGATGGCCTGGCTGCAAATACAGATGATAGGCGTTCGCCAGCACCGCCTGCGCACCAACATCCGCCACCATCTCGGGCAACATCGCCTTAACATTAGCCTTAGTGCCGACCACGATAAATGCCGGAGTCTTGATATCCCCGTGCGGCGTGTGAATAACGCCAGTGCGCGCCAGCGTGCCATCAAATCGCGAAGTGATTTCAAAAGAAAATGGTTTCATTTGATAGATTATATCAGTTTTTTCCGCTACACTATAACCATGAGCAAGAAAACGCTGGTTGAGCTTGACCCGTGGTTAGCACCGCATGAGGGCGTCATCAACGCCCGCGAGGCGTATGTTTCGTCGACGTTAAAGAAGGTTTTGGATGGAAAATCGCCGGCGGATTTTGCGCTGGGATTTCGTCATTTTGGACTGCACCGCGCTCAAGATGGTTGGATTTTTAGAGAATGGGCGCCAAACGCTACACGCGTAGTGATGGTTGGCGAGTTCTCCGATTGGCAAGAGCGCGAGGAATTTGCCCTGCAACCTGGCGCGCATGGCGAATGGAATGTTGATTTGCCGAAAGACGCGCTGCACCACGGCCAGAAATATAAACTGCGCGTCTATTGGCCTAACGGCGACGGCTGGCGCTTGCCATCATATGCCACCTACGTCGTCCAGGATGATGATTCGGTGGATTTTTCAGCCGTCGTTTGGCAGCCTGATGAGCCATATCAGTGGCAGCATGACATTCCGCCTGCGCCAAACGTGCCGCTGATTTACGAGGCTCATGTCGGCATGAGTAGCGAAGAGGAAAAGGTTGCCAATTTCAATGAATTTACCGCCAATATCCTACCGCGTGTCAAACAAGCCGGCTATAACACCATCCAGCTGATGGCCATCGCCGAACACCCGTACTACGGCAGTTTTGGCTATCATGTTAGTAATTTTTTCGCCGTGTCATCGCGCTTTGGCACGCCCGATGATTTTAAGCGGTTAGTTGACGCGGCGCACGGACTAGGACTGCGCGTTATCATTGATATCGTCCACGCTCATGCCGCTAAAAATGAGGTCGAGGGCCTCGGCAATTTTGCGGGCAGCCCGACGCAATACTTCAAAGCTCACGACCATCCAGCGTGGGATTCGCGGCTGTTTGATTATGGCAAGCCGGAAGTGCTGCACTTTTTGGCTAGCAATTGCCGCTGGTGGTTGGATGAATACCACGTTGACGGCTTTCGGTTTGACGGTGTGACCAGTATGCTGTATCACGACCACGGTTTGGGCAAAAGCTTCACCAGCTATGACGATTATTTTGGCGACGATGTAGATAAGGACGCACTGGTCTATCTCAGACTGGCAAATGACGTCATTCACGCTGTTCGCCCCGATGCCATGACCATTGCTGAGGAAATGAGCGGGCTGCCGGGTTTGGCGGCGCCGACAGAATACGGCGGCCTGGGTTTTGATTATCGTTTGGCGATGGGCGCGCCCGACCTCTGGATTAAAACACTGAAAGAAAAGCGCGACGAAGATTGGGATTTGGGCGAGTTGGTACATACGCTGAGCTCGCACCGCCCAGAGGAAAAAGTCATCACCTACGCCGAGAGTCATGATCAAGCCTTGGTTGGCGACAAAACGCTGATTTTTCGACTAATTGATAAAGAAATGTATTGGCATATGGATAAGGCCGACCTTGACCTGACCGTGGAGCGTGGCATAGCCCTGCACAAACTAATTCGGCTGCTGACCGCCGGACTGCACGGCGGCGGCTACCTCAACTTTATGGGTAATGAATTTGGGCATCCCGAGTGGATCGACTTTCCGCGCCAAGGTAATCATTGGTCGTTCAAATATGCGCGGCGCCAGTGGAGTTTACGCGACAATGGTTTTCTCAAATACCAATGGTTGGGCGAATTTGACGCGGCGCTGATGAAAATCATCCAAGCAGTTGACGACCCAGGCACTCACTACCTCACCATTCGCCAGCACGATCACGTGGTTAGTTTCATGCGCGACAATCTGCTGTTTATTATGAATTTCTCGCCCAGCCAGTCGTGGACGGATTACGGCGTACCAGCGGCGGCTGGGTCATACCGAGTAGCGCTCAGTAGCGACGACCAGCAGTTTGGCGGGCAGGGCCGGGTTGATCCTAACGGCCGCTACTTTACGACGCCACATAACGGCGAGCACATTATGCGTGTATACATACCGACACGAAGTGGCCTCGTGCTACAAAAAGATTGACCGCGAAGCTATGTTAGTATGAATACCCTACCATGATCTTGACTACTGTGCTAATTCTTTGACCATCTCAGACAGAATCGGAATGACGTTCATTTCGAACCACGGATTGTGCGCCCGCCAGCGGAAGTTAAGCGGTGATGGATGGACAAGTGGAAAATAATGAGGCAGATACTCCATATAATGCGCGACTGTTTCGGTCAGGTTGCGCTTCGCCTGCTTGTCGAGATAGTATTGCTGAGCATGAGCACCAACTAAAATCGTCAGCCTCACATCCGGCATCTGTGCTAGCAGCCGTGGATGCCACTTTTTGGCAAACTCCGGTCGCGGCGGTAAATCACCATGCGCAGCCTTACCTGGATAATAAAAATCCATTGGCATTAGAGCAAACAAATCAGGATCATAAAATTGTTCATCAGTAACCCCCAGCCACTGACGCAACGTGCGACCACTGGCATCATTCCATGGCGTGCGTGTTTCCTGCGCTATTCGTCCCGGCGCCTGACCAACCAGCACGATACGTGAGCGGGGTGAAGCGGTATAGACTGGCGGCCAACCACGAGCGTGAAACGAAGCATTCATACTATCTTGATCGATTTCATCATATAGCAACGGCCTGGTCATCACGTTAGTATATCACAATCATTCTATACTGTTCACGCTTCAGGCTACCCTTCGTCAATATTATGTGATATATTGTTCACATGGATATAAACTCAAAAAATATCATAGCCACCTTGATCTCGCTCGGCATCCCGCCAGCCTCGGCAACGATCATACATTGCCTCCTTGTCGCCCCACCGTACCACCATAGCCACACGAGCCTGCATGAGCAAACTGGCTTTAGCAAGGCGGCCATTACTGGCGGGCTACGCTACCTAGAAACACTTGATATGATCTCCTACCAAACAGACAGTTCACGGCGGCAGCATATCGCTCTTGATATCAAGCCGTTAGTCACCTACACTCAACAACGTATGCTGCTGTTCGACAAACTGGCTGACGAATTACATGCAGCATCAGCCGAACAAGCAGACGGTGAGTTTTCATCGGATATCGCCACGGTAGCTGAGCTGTATAGCGCAATCAACGAAACAATTTGGCAGGCTATAACGACCTGGGAAGAGCAATATACCTCTACTCATCCATTGAAGTAAGATATTCTTCCAGGAAATCGCCCCACTCCGGTGCATTCTTTTCTCGAAAATAGGCACGAAGAAAGGTGACCATAGTTTGCTGACGAACTAACGCTTCGTCTCGGCCCGGGTCGGTCATCATAATCTTTGGCAACTTCAACAACTTCTCAAAGAAATAATTAATAAAGCTATCACCATCATGCGTGCCACCATTGGCGTTATATCGATGCGCATCAATGTTCACATCAGGCCAAACAGTTGGATCAAATATCCGACAACTACCGTGATTCACTGCATAAATAAGCGCCCGCTCAATACCGCACGCCCCAATCGCATCACACATATCAGCGTCAGACACCAGCTGACCAGCTAGACGCTCTGGCCGCACACCATGTAGATAACGACTATAGCCAATCCGAGCAATATTATGACGCACCGCATCCTGCAAATCAGCCGCAACACCAGCTTTCGCCATAATTGACGTGGCATTATTAAGTTTATCCGCCTGCTTTTTGCCAACTAATTTATAATCATCAACATCGTGCAGCCATGCCGTCAGTAGCACTTCGTCCATCGAGGCCGCTTCTTTATGCTCATTCGCGAATCGCTCTGCTAGCCGTGCCACACGCTCAACGTGATCGTCGCTATGGCCTGACGTATCGTCGCCAAGCAGTCGGCAAACTTCCCGTCTTACTATCGTCATTGATTTGTTCATAGACTTTATTATACACCCTATGCAAGTTATGGACGTAAATCTATTTATTAGCTACGAAATCCCAAGGTGCATAATACATCATACACGCTCGGAACAACGTAAACTAGTTCGCGCAGCATGATATCAACCGGTGCTGTTCGTGAAAAGATTGGTTTCTTTAGTGCGAGAGCATAACCGATCTCCATCGCAGCACTTATGCCAACATAGCCTTTGGGGGCATGCAGTAAAATAAAATCAGACTGCTCAATAGCCCGTAAATGCCAGTTTTCTATCTCTCGAGGCGACAGGCCAACTTCTGCAGTATCAACAACAAATTCACCGTCCATAAAGTCCACTCGTCGCGGTGACAATACCTGACAGCCGGTTACGGCTAGCTCGTCGTAAGCGCGCCGCAGCCCGCCAATATCGCGCCTGTACGACCCGCACAATACCGCACGTGCTGCCCGCGGCCTAGAACTCCGCACTACCATATTCATATATTATTTCAGTCAGCTCGCCTCACCCATTGATACACGCCGTGATTTCTCGCAAAAAACTCTTGTACTTTTTTGGCTCATCACGCATCTCATCGAGTGTACGCCAGGTATTTCTACCGCCCTCAAACTGTACGGCCAATTTACCCGAAAATACCTTGCAAAACATCAGGTGAAAGATCTTGTCTTCAATAATTTCACCTGTTTGCGCATGGCGCACACGTTCATGGTATACCCCGCAATGAACAAACTCACCCCGTAACCCCGTCTCCTCCGTCAATTCACGCGAGGCCGCATCGACGATTGACTCGGCCCACCGCACTTTGCCAGTAGGCGCACCCCAAAACCCATAGTAGGGATGTTTGAGCCGTTGTTGTAATAAATATTGTTTTTCTCCATTACGCTCACGTTCAATCACGAGCATGACTGCCACCTTTGGCTGCCGCTCAATAACACCGGCATCAGTATCAAGCTTATTCGCATACTCTTTGCCCTTGACCGAGAGACAGTACCCGCCGTCGACTTTCTGCACATAACCTAGCTCAACGAGCCGTTTGATATGAAATTTGATATGATCGCTTTCCAGGCCGCTTGCTTTTTGTAGTGTTGCGAAATTAGCCACTGGCAAAAATAACAACTCTCGCAAAATTTTCGTTTGTGCCTCATGGATCTTTGCTTCAAAACTCATATCGTCTCCTTTTGGCTCTAGTGTAGCGCGATCAGATTAGAAAAACTAGGGAAGTCGACTTCCCTAGTGTAGAGACATAGACACGTCACGCTCCCTTGGCTACCTTTTATTCATAGTACGCTAACATTCTTCCATCAGTTGACAGCCAACCCACCTCTGTTATACAATGAAATTTGTATTATTATCGTGAGTCTTGGTCACCCGAGCCCACCATAGCAGATCGTGGATGACCTATCTTTATATCAAAATATAAATCTAAGGAGTTTTACCTTGCGACAACAACACGCAAAAACAACATTACAATTACTATGGCGAGCATCGCGTCCATATAAATGGCGGCGCAATCTAGCTCTCATCATAACTACATTAACCCTAGTGGTAGGCACAATTGTCGGGCCACTGATTATCGCACAGCTCCTGGATATGATTCAACATGGTCAGCTACAGACCGGCTCTGTGTGGACATTGGTAATTTTCTATGGCATAAGTCAGCTATGGTCAGAGATTATTGGGTGGCGAATAGTACTGTATTTGATGTGGACGCTAGAAACCATTATGCAGCGCGACATCGCAAACAAGGTATTCGCCAAGCTATCTGGCGAGACCATGTTTTTCCACTCCAACAAATTTGGCGGTTCGCTCGTCAGCCAAAACAGCAAGCTCAGTAGCTGTGTTGAGCGATTTTGGGATGAGCTAGTATGGGCAGTACTGCCGCTGGTCATCTCACTCACCGGATCAATTGTTATCCTGTCAATGTTACTCTGGCAGTACGCGCTCTTTCTATTCATGTTCTCGATCATCTTTGGCGTAGCCGTCTTCTTTGGATCGCGTCCGATGGCCAAATTAAGTAGGCGTGAGGCGGAGGCCAGCAACAAAGTAAGCGGCAACCTCGCTGACATGGTGTCAAATGTGCTTGCTGTCAAGTCATCCAGTGCTGAAAAAATCGAGCAGCAGCGATTTGATAAAACGAATCGTGCATGGCGCAAGGCTAGCCTGGCCACCATGCGAGGGTTCCTCACTGTCAGCAGTGTTTACTCAACAATAAATACCAGCATCCGAATCGGTGCTATCGTGTTCGCTATTTATGCAGCACAGCATAATATCGTTTCAGTTGCAGCGGTGTACTTAATCATCACCTACACTGGTAGTGTTGCCCGTGAGCTGTGGAATATGAATAGCATTATGCGAAATTATAACCGGATCATCGGTGACGCCCATGAGATGGTCGAGATATTACACACACCAACATCACTTGTTGACAAGAGTGATAAAAAGCTTCACGTCGATCGCGGTGTCATTGATTTTGATACCGTGACCTTTACGCATGACGAGGGTAAAGGCGCAACCTTGTTCCACAATTTTTCACTGCATATTACGCCAGGCGAAAAGGTCGGGCTGGTTGGTTCTAGTGGTTCGGGCAAGACGACTCTGACGAAATTGCTGCTGAGATTTGCCGACATCGACTCGGGCACAATCATGATTGACGAGCAGGACATTGCCGAGGTCACACAGGCCAGCCTCCGTTCGCAGATCGCTTACGTGCCACAGGAGCCGCTACTATTTCATCGTTCAGTGCGCGAGAACATTGCCTATGGCAGGGCCGACGCTACTGATGCCGAGATTGAACAAGCAGCCAAAAAGGCGGGGGCCTATGATTTTATTACTCAGCTGCAGGACGGCTTTGACACACTGGTCGGTGAGCGCGGCGTAAAGTTATCGGGTGGACAGCGCCAGCGCATCGCTATCGCTCGGGCCATCGTGAAAGATGCGCCAATCTTAGTCCTCGACGAGGCGACCTCGGCGCTTGATTCTGAGTCAGAAGTTCTAATCCAAAAATCACTCAAGACACTGATGAAAAACCGTACCTCAATCGTCATTGCTCATCGACTTTCAACAATCGCCAAGCTTGATCGAATCATCGTGATGCATAATGGCAAGATAGTCGAGGATGGCTCGCATGATCAGCTCATTAAGCATGGCGGCCACTACGCAAAACTGTGGCAGCATCAATCTGGCGGCTTTATTGACGCCTAACCAGCACAGTCTCTAGGTAGTATGCTATAATGCATAATGATATGATGCACGCGTTTATTGATTTTATTGTTCATTTTGGTGTTGTCGCGATTTTGCTGGTTGTCTTTGCCGAATCGGGCCTACTCTTTGGCTTTATCTTTCCAGGCGACAGTCTACTGTTCACGGCTGGCTATATGGTTCAGCAGCATATTTTGCCAATTGATATTCATTTCTTTGCGCTCCTGCTCTCATTAATGGCTATTCTCGGCGACAGTGTCGGTTACGCATTTGGACATAAAGTTGGCCGTAAATTATTTGAACACAAAAACTCTCGCTTCTTTAAGAAGAAATATCTCGTGCAAGCCGAAAAGTTTTACGAAAAGCATGGCTCACTTACTGTGGTGCTGGCACGGTTTGTACCGATTGTGCGTACGTTTGCGCCAATCGTGGCCGGCGCTAGCAAGATGCACTATCGAACTTTTATTATTTTTAATATTATCGGTGGTGTTATTTGGGCCACGCTTTTCACCTACCTTGGATTCTTTGCTGGCAAGGCGCTCACCGACGCTGGTGTTAATATAGAAGTCGCCGCACTGATTATCATCTTCTTGTCAGTGCTGCCAATGATCATTCACGCCCTCAAGCAGGAGCATACTCGCGCGGCGTTGCGCCAACAAGTATCAGTCCTGCTCGGCAAAACTCGCCGCAAAAAGCAATAAGCCTTCATGATAAAGCCTGCTCGTTAGTAGCTATACGTCCAACTACAGCAAACTTTTCAGATACCTACCGGTAAATGATTCTGGCACGTTGGCGACTTCTTCTGGCGTGCCGCTCGCCACCACCGTACCGCCGCCGAGACCGCCCTCAGGCCCCATATCGATAATCCAGTCGGCCGATTTGATAACATCCAGATTGTGTTCAATGATGATCATACTGTTACCGCCATCAACCAGCTGCTGTAAAATACCCAGCAGCCGCTTAACGTCGGCAGAATGCAGTCCAGTTGTCGGCTCGTCTAAAATATACATCGTCTTGCCCGTCGAGCGCTTGGAGAGTTCCGTCGCCAGTTTAATCCGCTGCGCCTCGCCGCCCGAAAAGGTAGTTGCCGGCTGGCCAAGCTTGATATAGCCAAGGCCGACTTCCACCAGCGTCTGTAGTTTCCGAGCGATATTAGGCACACTATCAAAGAAATCGGCTGCCTGCTCGACTGTCATATCGAGCACGTCAGCAATGGTCTTATTTTTATATTTAATCTCTAATGCCTCGCGGTTATAGCGCTGGCCATGGCACTCGTCGCACTGGACGTAGACATCCGGCAAGAAATGCATTTCGATCTTGATCATACCGTCGCCTTGACAATTCTCGCAGCGGCCGCCCTTTACATTAAAGCTGAACCGCCCCGCTTTATAGCCGCGGACATTAGCCTCGGGGGTACTGGCAAACAGTTCGCGAATTGGCGTAAAAATACCAGTGTAGGTCGCTGGGTTAGAGCGCGGCGTGCGGCCAATTGGCGACTGGTCGATGACGATGGCTTTATCCAGCTGCTTGATACCCTCAATTTTATCGTGTGCCCCTGGTACATCGCTGGCCCGATTAAGCCGTGCCGCTAATTCTTTGGCGACAATATCATTGACTAGCGTCGACTTACCGCTACCTGAGACGCCCGACACCACTGTCATCAGGCCCAAGGGAAACGCCACGTCGATCTGCTTCAAATTGTTCTCGCGAGCCCCGCGGACGATTAGTTGACGGCTCGCATCAACCTGGCGGCGATGTTTTGGTACGGCAATTTTTTCTGCACCCGACAGATACCGGCCAGTCACGCTATCTGCACATTTGGCTACCTCTTCAGGAGAACCCAGCGCCACCACCGCGCCGCCATGCACACCAGCGCCTAGGCCCATATCGATCAAAAAGTCACTCTGCCGAATGGTATCCTCGTCGTGTTCGACTACCAGCACCGTATTACCGAGGTCGCGCAGACGCTTCAGCGTAGCAATCAGTCGGTCATTATCGCGCTGATGCAAACCAATCGACGGCTCATCCAGCACGTATAGCACGCCCTGCAAACCGCTGCCAATCTGCGTCGCCAGCCGAATTCGCTGCGCCTCGCCACCGCTTAGTGTATTAGCCGCCCGCCCTAACTCCAAATAATTCAGCCCGACATTACTCATAAAGCCGAGGCGGGCGGTAATCTCTTTCAAAATAAGCCGCGCAATCATCGCTTGCTGCTCGTTCAATGTTAACTTGTGAGTGAACAAATCAAGCGCGTCATCAACGCCAAGGTCGCAAATATCCATAATATTCAGGCCCTGCACCGTTACCGCCAGGACAACCGGCTTTAGCCGCGCACCGCCGCAAACATAACAATCCCGCTGGCGCATAAACCGCTCAATGTCCTTGCGCATAAATTCGCTATCGGTTTCTTTCCAGCGCCGCTCCAAATTGGGAATCACTCCTTCATAGGTTGTATCGTAATGCCGCCCATTGCCAAGCTGTACTGGATATTTCTGATCGCCCGTACCGTAGAGTACCTTCTGGCGCGCCTCATCAGACAACTGCCCGACCGGTGTCCGGATACTGAAACCATGCGCCTCGGCTACCGCCGAAATCTTGCGCATGTAAAAGTTATCGACATTGATCCTGTTGTATGGCCGAATCGCACCCTCAGCAATCGTCAGGTTTTCGTTCAGTACTAAATTAGGATCGACCTCCAATCGACTGCCAAGTCCGGTACAGCTCGGACAGGCCCCTTGCGGTGCATTAAAACTAAATAGACGCGGCTCAAGCTCTGGAATCTCCTCATCCGGATGGTCAACACAGGCATAACGCTGCGAAAACATCTTCAACTCATCCGTATCAGCATCCAGCACCTCGACAACCCCCTGCCCAAGCTCCAGCGCCTGCTCGACGCTCTGACTCAACCGGCTAGTTAGGTCATTGTTCATTGCCAGGCGATCAACCACTAACTCAATACTGTGCTTGTAACTTTTCTGTAACTGCGGAAACTCATCCAGCGCATACACCACGCCATCCACGCGCACCCGGGCGTAACCTAACCGTCGATACTGCTCTGGAATGTGCGCAAACTCGCCCTTCTTATTTTTGACAATTGGCGCGAGTAGCAGCAATCGCTTGCCATCATATTGCTTGGCAATCTCCTGGATGATCGCCTCGGCTGTGCGGCGCGACACTGGTTTATGGCAGCGCGTACCGTCTGGTTTGAGAGCCGGACAATGCGGCGTGCCAATCCGCGCAAACAAGAGGCGCAGATAATCATAAATCTCGGTCACCGTCGCCACGGTTGAACGCGGATTACGGCTGGTTGACTTTTGATCAATTGAAATTGCCGGACTCAGGCCCTCAATGCTATCAACATCCGGTTTATCCATAATGCCTAAAAATTGCCGCGCGTAGCTCGACAAACTCTCGACGTAGCGGCGCTGCCCCTCGGCGTAAATCGTGTCAAACGCTAGTGACGACTTACCGCTGCCACTCAGACCAGTGATCACCACTAATTTATCGCGCGGGATCTCCACGTCAATATTTTTCAGATTATGTTCACGAGCGCCCTTGACGCGAATTACCTCTGGCATATCTGGTCTATTATACCGAATAGGCGTTTATTTTTCCAGCCGCGGGGAGTGAGGTGACCTCCCTTGACATCATGCTTTGCTGTACTTGTAGCAACATATTATGCTTATGATTGCAAATATAATAATCGGCTGTTATAGTAAAATACATGAAGAGGTTTGTGATCATCTGTGGAATTGCTGTTGCCGTCGCAACCTTGTTCTATGTGACCCGCGAAGAGTGGTTTTCATTCGTAACGATAGGCCGAGTTCCGTTCACTAGCATGATCCTACCGGCGGCCGTCATGATGGGGTTTTGGATGATCATTGTGCCGGTATGTATCGTCTGGGGCAAGTCGATCAGCATTACCTTCTGGAATAGTATCGAGATGCTCGGGAGACTTGATCAACGTCGTATCAACCGACAGGTCCGCCTGGCAGCACGAGCTCGTCACACCGCAACGCAACAGGTTAGTCTAGCGATGGTTGCCGCGTGGTTAGTGGTAACCCAACGCTACGTGACACACACTGACACTGCTACGAAAGCGGATGATCAGTCAACTGCGCGATTAGCTGTCGCAACAAATTAAATACGCTATGCCTCGCTTATTCAATCTGATCTGTTTCTATAACGTCAGCTTCTGCTCTTTGCCTCATCTTGCACCCAGACTATCCCAAGTAGCGAAACGGTGCTCACCAATATCCGCCGCCAACTCACGCCAATAATTGATACCAAGTGCCTGTGATGATAAGTGGATGTTTAGCGTCAATGTAACCACGAAGCGGCCGGCTTTTACCCAGCTGCTATTTGTTTCTCTGCCAAAGCAGTCGACTTATAGCGCTGAACAGCCGAATTATATAATTGCCACGCTGTCATCGGGATGCCCAATCGCCTCCCCTCAGCTAGCACCTCGTCATATCCAGCCAGCCATTCACCAAATCCGTGCTTCATATGACCTGTTACCATATCAACAACATCAGGCTGTTGAAGTGCATGCTGCATTATCGGAGTTGCCACCCTTAGTGGCATTATTGATAATACATTAAGGGGGAAAACTCGCCACACTGCAACACCTTGATGACGACATAGGGACATACCATCACGAAGTGCCATAATTAGCCGTCGAATCGCCCCTGGGTCGTGCGTTAATGCCGAGAAACTACCGCTGCTAGCTATGGCGCCAGCGGTCGCTGACTGCTGGAGATAATGAACCTTCATCCAATCAAGCAGATGAGCATCATAGCTAGTTGCCACACCAGCCTCTTTTAAATGCTGCATAAACAACTTTGCTCCCGCCTTTATGCCACCAACCCGCGTCGGTGTCGGAAAGACAATAACCTTTATGCCATGATCATCACGCCCACCGCCAACACTGGAAGGAAAGGCGATAAAATAATCATCAGGCGATATATATTGATCAACCTCACCAGCCAGATGCCAATTGTTTTGCATAAATCCAATCCACCTAGCCTTCGGCTGATACTTTGCTAGCATCGGTAGTACCGATTGAAGCTGACAGCGATTCACCGTCACTAGTATAACGTCGTAATAACCTTCTGGCGACGTGATACACTGTGGGTGAAATACTGTCGACTGATACGTATCGTTACGCTGGCGCAAATCCTTTATAGCAAGCGGCACGCCTTGCGACACCTTCTCATACCGCTCAGGCAGCGCTAGCACATCAACATCATGGTGTGCCGTTAATAAATACGCGTACGTCAGACCGATTGTTCCCGCGCCATAAATCAGGTACCGCATCCTATTCCTCGGTCGGCACTATTGCCTCTGCCCACAGTTGCAATTCTTGTAAGATAAACTGCTGCTCATCGGTCGCTGTCGAGGCTAGCCGCTGCAGAGACGCCATAAATTGTGGTAGTTGCGCCTGCAGGTGTCGGGCCCGCCATGCTTCCCATTGCGTTAGATCATCTTCGCTGAGTGAGCGCGGAAAGTTGCGCGCTTTGTAGTGGAGCAGCAGCGGCGCCAACCGCTCGTCCTGAAACTCCGGATGAAAATCAGCTAGCTCGCGCTCATCGGCATTGCGCACCGCTTCTACTCGCAGGCGATCACGGTCATTCAAAAAGCCATCATATAGTTGCGCTTCCGGATCGGGCAGTTTTTTGAAGGCTGGCTTGTTTTCAAAAATAGTCCGTAATTTTTCAGCAAAATCTGGGTGGCCCAGTAATATATTTTGGTGTTTTTGGACAGTTGCTAGGTCAAGCGAAATCTTCTGCCAGCCATCGCCCTGCTCCAGTACACCCAGCGGCGCCACTGCCGGACAGCGATTGTACTGCAACTCTTTGACTGGCAATTTGACGAAGTCCTCAGCTTGCCGCTCCTCCCAGGAAGCAAATATTTTCTTCGCCAATTCCTCCGCACTCAACCCAACAAACGGTGTCGGATCATACCGCAGATCATAGACAAATATGCCGCCGTTTCGACTGGTTATCAGCGGAAATGCCACCGTAGTTTTAGCAAATTCTTTATCGTAGCGCCCGCTGGCATAGACAAACGGTTTTTTGTCGTCCACATTGACCAGCTGCTGGACTAATTTTTTATCACGCATTTTTAGTAAGTAGTCATACAGCTGCGGCTGCTTTTGCTTGATCAATTTCGTCACAGCGATCAGTGCCGTCACGTCCGCCAGAGCATCATGAGCATTTTCGTGCGCAATGCCATTGGCACTGGTGATGAGTTCCAGGCGATTGCTTGGCTCACCCTTAGCATCAAGCGGCCACTTGACTCCTTCCGGCCTCAGTGCCCTGGTCAACCGCACCACATCCAGCAAGTCCCAACGCGAGCGACCATCTTTCCAGCTCCATTCGTACGGATCATGAAAATTGCGCCACAACAAATGACGAATAAATTCGTCGTCAAACCGAATATTATTAAAGCCAACCGCAATAGTATCCGGCGTGAAAATCTCCTCACTCAACATCCGGGCAAATTGCGCCTCGGTGTAGCCTTCCTCGACCGTTTTTTGCGGCGTGATGCCGGTTACCATCAGCGCATCAGGACTTGGCAAGGTGTCATCATTCAGCGTCACTAGCAGATTATACGGCTCACCAATTGGCTCGAGGTTCATGTCTGTCCGCTGCCCAGCAAACTGCATGATGCGGTCTTGCCGCGGATTTAATCCACTCGTCTCGAGGTCGTAGAAGAAGAATGTTCGCGCCATATAACCCTACCCCTTGTCTATCGCCCGATATATTACTTCAAATGGCCGATGCTTAATTTGATTAATTGTACCCGTCACAAAGACGTCCTTTGATGGACAATAAAAAGCAAAACTACCACTCATACCACTATGACCGATAATCTCTGGTGCTGGAACAAACGGAGACAATATTCGCGGAATTTTGAGTTGCATCATCCCGCTTCCGTACTTGAGCGGCACAAATTGAATAGGTCGAAAAGTAGGATTAGTAATGTGTTTTTGAGAAAATAACTTGCCGCCGAAAAATGCTCGCAAGAACTGCATTAACTCGTTATTAGTTGAGACTATACCACCCTGTGCCATTTGTGTTGATAGATATTTCGGGAGCATGACTATACGGTCGCCATTATAAACCGGCATGATGTCCTTTTCAGATAACGTATGGTAGTGCGTCTTAGTGAAGCCAAGCGGTCGGCAGATAATTTCTTCAAGCAGCTTAGGCAATGTCTTACCAGTAGCACACTGACAGATCTCGCCGATTAGGAGTGCATTGATATCGGCGTAATAAGCACGCTCACCGGGTTTACCTTTTGGCGGCAACTCGGCTACCATTTTCAACGCATCCTCTACGTTCACTGGATGGTCGTGCCGCAAGACTTCCTTAAACAACACCGTACCGTCTAGTAATTTATCTACCTCGTAATTTGCAAAGCCTGATGTCTGATCAATCAAATGCCGCAGCGTTACCCCATCGACATTTGGTAGGCCGCCAACCATAGTCGCCGGTAATAGCTCAATCAACCGTGAAGTATAGCTAAGCTGTTTTTGATCAATCAGCCAGAAGGCTAGTGCATCAGTATATAGCTTTGAGATGCTCGCAATCACAAATGGCGAATCGCTGGTCATACCACCTTTTGATAGCTCTGCAATTTTCTTATCATCCCTGTATACTAACAGTGTCGACTGATGAATCTTCTTATTCTTAAAAATCGTATCATTCATAAGCCCGCTCCTAGCCAATCCTAGTATAACATACAACCAACAATCCTCTGCTCTTCGGTTTTTGTGAGCCGGCACAGATACCCGTTGGCCTTTACCTAAAAGAAGCCACGGCCGATCCAGTGTTGCACCTTATCGTGACTATGTATTAACTGATATCCCGGCTCTGCGAGTTACCCGTTATAACAACCAGGGATAAAGCAGCAGCCTACTCTATTCTTTTAATATATCGATTCTTTTACTGCTCAACCAGCGTAAATGGCATCGATTCGCCAATCTGCACTACGGTCTCACCGACTGCACCCTGACGAATTAACTCGTGAGCGATACCCATTTTTCGCATGATATCTCGCAGGCGATTGACCGATTCAAATTGATCAAAGTTAGTGCGGCGAGCAAACTTTTCAATTTTAGCACCGTGGATAATGAAACTGACCACATCTTCGCCGTCTACATTTTCAGGCTCCACGCCAATAACCCGCTCCACCGTCCAGGCGTCAGACGCTGCTTGTGCATCCAGGGCGATTACCGGTAGATCATAGCTCTCCTCCTCAACCATCTCCGCCTCACGTGCCCGATATTCAGTAACTTCACGGCGCAGCAAACGAAGCAGCTCAGTCACGCCAGCATGCGTTTGCGAGGAAATCGCCACTACTGGCGAACCGTTCGCCACATTCTGCAGTGCTGTCGACTGCATAGCAATGATTTCATCATCCAATCCTTCACATTTCGTCAAAGCGATAATCTCTGGACGCGCCGCCAATTCTTCAGAATATTTTTCCAGCTCGCGGCGAATGGTCTGGTATTTTTCCGCTGGGTCATCACTATACGCATCAATCATGTGCAGTAACACGGCTGTCCGCTCAACGTGACGCAGGAACTGGTCACCCAAACCTTTACCTTCCGACGCACCTTCAATCAGCCCCGGAATATCAGCGATCAACACTGAACCATCATCCACATCCGCTACGCCCAAATTTGGCGTCAACGTCGTAAACTCATAGTTAGCAATCTCCGGTCGGGCGTTAGAAACTACGCTTAAGAAGGTCGATTTACCAGCATTCGGAAAGCCAACCAAGCCAACGTCAGCCAGCAATTTTAGTTCCAGCTCTGCCTCAAATTCTTCACCCGCCTCGCCAAGTTCAGCCATCTTTGGTGCTTGGCGCGTACTTGAGGTAAAGTGCGCGTTACCAAAACCACCATCACCACCCCGAGCAACGACCGCTTGTTGCTGGTCTGCCGTCAAGTCTGCCACCACCTTGCCGTCACGCTTGACCAGTGTGCCCATTGGCACTTTGACGACCAGCGGCGAGCCGTTCTTGCCGCGTTTATTGCGCTTACTACCGTCGCCGCCATTTTCTGCTTTTAGTTCTGGCTTGTAGCGAAAATTCAGCAATGTATTGAGGTCTTTGGTCGCCAAAAACACCACATCACCGCCGCGTCCGCCGTCGCCACCATCAGGACCACCCTTATCAACATATTTCTCATGCCGAAAACTGACTGCGCCGTTGCCGCCCTTGCCAGCTCGTACCAACACTTTCGCTGTATCTACAAACATAATTTCAGTATATCAAAAAGCGCCCCCGAGAGATAGCGGAGGCACTTTGTTGCCTTAGAACATCCTAGTGGATAAAGTTATACCGACCAACTTCAGACATCGGGATTGTTCGATGCGTCACGACGTTATACCCAGCATAATTCATGTCGCTAACGTAGATCGTGCCACCTTCAACCCGCTCGACCATACCGACGTGGCCAAGACCGCCACCGCCCCATGTCGTCTGGAAGATTGCCCCTGGTGCCGGTGTATGATTAACAACAAAACCTGCTGCCCGAGCACTTGCCGCCCACGACGTTGCGTTGCCCCAGAAACTACCGATTGGTCGACCAAGTGCTGCTCGCCGCTCGTACACATACCACGTACAGTTGCCAAGAGCGTATCGATTGCCAACTGATGCTCGAGCGTAACCATAGCTGACACCACTGACTGCGCCGCCCGTTGTCCGCCCTGCATAACCCCGACGGCCCGAGCGCGACGCCACGTAACCTGGCTGCTCATTTTCTGGCAACACACCGCCTGGCAAGACAATCCGCGTATCTTTAGCTAGTGCCGCCCCACTTGCCAAGTCGTTATACAATGCCACTCGTTCAGGATTTGCTTTATACTTTTCTGCCAATTTTTCGATGGTGTCGCCGTCCTTAACAGTGTAGACCACACCATCAACCATCGGAATAATCAATGTCTTGCCGGCTTCAACCGCATCAGATGTCGTATTGTTCGCCCAGCGTACCGTCTGTGCTGTCACGTTAAACTTCTTGGCAATAGAATTGATCGTATCACCCTGTTTAGTGACATAAGTCTTGATACCGCGCTGGGCCGACTTTTCTGGCTGGACGATTTGTGGCTTGGAGATAACTTCAGTATCGCCCTGAGCCAGTTCTTTTTTGATCGACAGTGTTGCCGTCGCTTCGCGCAAGTCACCCGCAGTCGGCAGATTAACTGTCTCAGCTAGATCAGTTACCGCATTAGCAGCCGCTAGCTGGTCTACCGAGACCTTATTGGCCTTATTCGTCTCATGAGCTGGGCCAGCAGACGGTGCGACCGGTTGGGAGGCGGACACCGAGCCCTGCCGGCTGGCAACCCCGCCCGTTTGGTAGCTCAATGCCAAAAATGAAACAACTAATAGAAAAATCCCACCGTACGCCGATACTGCGCTTAACTTGAGTTTTTTGCCCCGACGGGCAGATACTTGATTACGAATAACGCTTCTCCCGTGTCAATGTCTCCATCAACACTGACTACCGTACTAAGTCTTTCTTCTCGCACAAGAACAGGATGCATTGTCGACCTAATAATTAGTTAATATTGCTAAACGATTAGTTTTCCGCATCCGTGCGACCGTTCTGGTAGGCCCGCGCGCCTACACGGCGTATACCCTGTATGAGCGCAAGCTTGTTTCCATTATACGCGATCCTCTCATAATTTGTCAATGCTTTATCTTGTAATACACCTCACCCTTTAGCATATACACCAGCCCAACAACAAAGCTCAAAATGACTGCATGTGGCACCACCGCAGACATCGCCATAATCATCGCAAAGAGAATGGTAGCAGGAGCAATATACAACAGTGTCACGACAAGTATGAACGCACATATGAGTGCGAACGGCACTCGCACCATCAAGGTTAGACCAATATTGCGATAACGCAGACCCCGCCTCTGCTTGATTCTCTCCGCCTCAGATAGTTGATCGGCTGAACGCGGCTGCCAGTATGACGCTCCCTTAGGCATCGCGATAATCTTCCATAGCCACAGCGAACCAATAGTCGTACACGCCACCATAAACAATATAGCCGGGAGCGAGTTATTAAAGGCTAGTATAGCACTAAATATCGCACGGGTAACCTCTCGAAGTGCTGAACTAAATGGGCCAACCTGAGAGATATAGAACAGCGCCAATACCACGAATTGCACCACCGGATACACCACAGCCATGGCAAGCGCAGCGATGCGTTGCCGGTACTGGTCAGTTCGACGGGACTGCTTCAAGACAATGAGACCCTGAACGAGGAGTGATGCGATAGCTACGCCAATGACAGCCAGTACTAACGGCATATCCTGAAGGTTCTGAAAGAATAGCGGTAGTTGACCTATGAATACCCCCGTTGAACAAACAAGTATTGCCGCCTCAATGACAATGACTGCCTCACATCGAATATTACGCTCTGGTGAAGATGCAGCTTGTTTCTTAGGTTTATTCTTTGTAGTCGTGGCTGTCGTCTTTGTCATTCGAGGATTTTCTCCTTTCTTTTTGAAGTGTCCTACTGTCTATTATACCAGAGTATTTTTACGTTTTGACGTCAACAAAAATAGCTCGCTATCAAAACTGAGCGAGCTACTGCAAATTCAAACGGGATAACTATCCTTATAAATATTGGTGACCTCACGGAGAATCGAACTCCGATTGCCAGGATGAAAACCTGGTGTCCTGACCGTTAGACGATGAGGCCATCAAACAGGTCGTATTGTAGCAGATTGGCAATATTTTGTCTAGGAATTAGCTGCGGCTGCTGGCTGTGGTAAAAATTGACTTTTACAACATTTTGGTGTATGCTACATAGAGTTATGAGGATAAAGGAGGAAGCTATGCGAAACTTATCATCACTATTCCGCTCGCTATCGCTGCGCCACTATGCCGTTTTAGCGGTAGTCGCAGTTACAGCGGCAGTGCCAACTACATTATGGGCGCTAGATTCTGATCACTCCGCCAACACCAATACCCAAGCGCCGACGAACACAAAACCTACGCCAGTTTACAGCTGTAATGCACTCAGCATTGATCAGTTTTCGGCTACTAGTTTCAAGTTTTCAGTCAAATATTCCGCTCATGGTGGCGCAACCTATAAGACAACAATTTACAAAGTCTACGACGCCAGCGGCAAAGAAGTATACCGAACTGGTAACGAGTTTAAGGGCTTCGCGCCAGGCACGTACACGGTTAAAGCCTTTATCGTCGTTGACGTAAACGGCAAGGAAGAGACGGTGACCAGCGATGCCTGCACCAAACAGGCCACAGTCCCTGGCGAAACCCCGGCTCCACAACCAAAGCCTGAGCCGAAACCACAACCAAAACCTGAACCAAAGCCAGATAAACCACCGAAAATCACTCTAGCGCTTGCCGTCAAGACTACCGTCAATGGTGCGCAACACAAGACAGTCGCCGTCAACGAGGCCTTCACTTACCAGGTAACTGTCATCAACACGGGGACGGTTACGCTGCGGGATACGTACGCCACCAATGCCGCACCACAAGGTGTAACCTATCTAAAGGCGTCTGGTGGCACAATTCAGAATAATACCTGGCAGACATTGATTAGTGAGCTCAAGCCAAATGAGTCAAAAACATTCACTATTGACGCGGTCGTTAAACAATACGTCGCGGGCACATTGACCAGCACAACTTGTCTCAAGAGCGAGCAGGCTTCGCTTGAGGGTCATAGCAATTGCAGCAGCGCTACTATAGAGGTGACTAAGCCGCAGGTCCCGGCTCCCCAACCAAAGCCAGCGCCAACGCCACAACCAAAACAACCAAAGCCAGCACCGGCTGACCCAAAACAACCAAACCCGGCCCAACCAGCTCCACAACCAAAACCTGAACCAAAAACGCCAGACCAGTCGAAGCAGCCATCGACCAACGACAATCAGCAGTCACCATCAGCCTCAGGTGGCGCACAAGCCACCAACCCACCTGCCGCACCGACGACCGTTGGCGAACTACCGCGGACCGGTAACGCCACCGACACGCTCGTTGGTGGACTGGGTCTTGGCGCCCTGCTCACTGCTGGAGTCGCCTACCTCATCAGTCGACGTCATGTGTAAATCATAAATCTGGTTGACGTGGATGCCCCTCGCACCCCGAGGGGCATTTCATGGTACAATAGTATTATGGCAAAACAGAAGAAAAAGCGCTCTAAGAAATACTCTGGCGTTGACGCAGCAACAACTCGGCCCAGTGTCACGCGCATCCAGGCGGTCAGCCGCTCGTCGGCCAGTCAGTGGCTATATGAACGCAAAAAATTACTGCGTGGTGTCGGCATCGGCGTAGTAATAGTCATCATCGTCATTGTGATCATCACTGGCATCATTAGTTTATTCCGGTAAAACTTTCTCAGTGACTTGTCGCCTTTTTCTTGTTCGCGGCCGTCCTATCAAGTGGCAGACGAAAACCAAACGTGCTGCCCTTGTTTTCTTTCGAGGTAAAAATCATCGCCCCACCGTGCTCCAACACAACTTTACGCGCCAAAAACAAGCCAACGCCCGTGCCGTCAGGACGACGCTTGCGAGCATTTGAAGCGCGAAAGAATTTACCAAACACGCCAGACTGCTCAGCTTTTGGCACGCCGATACCTTGGTCTTCGACCGTAAACACCACTTCCCGCGTATCGCAACAGAGCGACACCTTGACCGTCGTTCGTTCTTTAGAATAAAAGATTGCGTTATCAATCATGTTCATGATGACTTGGCGGAGTTTTTCAGCATCAATAGCCAAGGTCGGAACATCATCGTCAATACGCACCGAAAGAGTGATGTTATGCTGCTTGGCCACAATCTTCAGCAGAGCCATTTCACTTTGTACAATATCACCGAGGTTAGCCGGCTGACGATTCATAGTGAATGTTCCGGTCTGCAAGCGAGAGATACTGAGAAAGTCATTGATCAGTTGTACCATGCGCTCACTCGAGGAAAAGGCTTCGCGCAGAACAGCTTTCTGAGTTGGATGAACTGGGCCGAGATCACCTTGGAGCAACATATCGAGATAGCCCTTGATACTGGTTAGCGGTGTCCGCAGCTGATGGGACGCCATAGAAATAAACTCATTCTTCGCCTCGTCTAGCCGCTGTAGCTGCTGGTTACTCATCCGCAGTTCCTGCGTCGCCGCCTCGACACGCTGCTGTAGTTCGGCATTCAGCTCATTCACCTCCTCCATCGACTGAGCATTTTTAATGGCGATCGCTAGTTCACCGCGCACCGCCCGAAGCATTGAGAGATCACGCTCGACATAGTTATTTTTCTGACTTTCGCCGATCAGCACAAAACCAACGATGTCTTCCTGCAGCGATAATGTCATGACGATAGCCAGTTTTTGTAGTTTCATCGTCCGCCGTAGCTGCTCTGGCAGCGATTCGACGACCGCTACGTCATCAAGTTGTTCAATTTGGTGTTGCGCTGCCAATCCCGTTAGGTCCACTTGCGGCGGACGAGTGTGTCCACGTGAGCCAAATATCCGAAAGCGCCCGTCATCATAGACCGCAAAGATCACCTGACGAGCCTTGAGGAGCCGCGTCAGGCACGCCGCTAATCGAGTCGTCAGCAGCCGCAGCCCCATTGTGTGCAGCAAAATTTGCCCAATCTCGTTGATAAAACTTTCAATGGTATAATCCTGTCGATAAAACAACTTGTCGGTCAGGCGATCAAAAAACTGCTTGGTCGGTTGAAACAAAAACCCTAAAAACAATGCTGCCAGCACGCCCCAAAAGCCCGGTATCCCACCGATGTCGTGACCGCTGAGCGCACTGACAATCGCCGAGATAATATACGTCGCCGCGTAATATACGATCGCTAACAAGCTCAACAACATCGCATATGCAATCGTTCGCACCGCCGCATCTTTCAGACCAAAGAGACGATGTTTAACAATCGTTAGGTATGCCAACGGTATAAAAATAAAGGTGCTCAGCGGACCGGCCCAAATGAGATCGTAGCGACCGACAGCTGGTAGTAACAAATTAAATACCATGCCCACGCCACCAGCAATCCCGTACGCATGAGAAATAAGCCGTAGCTGAGAGCGCACCAAAAGCGCACTGCGACGACGAGCCTGATACGCGAGAATTACCAGTGCCGCCAAAAACAGCAGTATGAAATACGCCATATAGATGAAATAACCGATCGGATGGATGACGACGGTATGCTCATCCACTACCACTTGTGCTATCAGCCAGTCAACTCGCACGACAATCACCGCAGCAACGATACTGAATAACACCCAAGCAGTGGCCGGTAACCATTTCATTGTTCGTCGAGAGCCGATATGAGCCGCCACCGAGATCATGGCTACCGCGATCAGCGCTGCTCCGATGTAATATATCCTCAGGTACATCAGTGCCGCCGCCAGTACATTCGTCGCTAAAAACGCCGCAATACCCAGTGCCCACAGCGCAATGCCAACCGTCAGTACAAAAAAGAATCTGGTCGCCGGCTGGCGTGGTTGATGAGCCACGACCATAAGGCCAAATACCAATGACATCACCCCGGCAATAATCAGCCCCGCTATCTCCATGCCCACTCCCTCGTCATATTTCTAGTGTACCACCAACCTTTGGTCTACGCATAGCATACAGTGCATAGACACCGTCATTAGGACAATATACATCGACCTGCCAATCACCCAAACCCGCTACCCCCACAATCCGCTGCATTGTTTCGATTGACCGAGGCTGAATATGTGGCCACTGCACAACATTAAGCGTAAATCCCAGCTGCGGATGCGTATCACGCATATTACCAACCAGCAGTAGCCCACCAGGCTTCACTAGTTGAGCAGCATTGGCTAGGAAAGTTGCCGCATTAACCTGCAACGCCGTCGGGCTTTCATCTGAAAGCACCTCAGGTACATACTCCAAAATTCCAACGGCATCGACTGCATCGTACGTAGCCACCTCAAGACCAACCTGCCGCCGCAGTGCTCGAGCCGCTACGTTCATTTGAGCGTCTACTGCGGGCAGGGCTACGCCCTGAGCACGCAGAATATTCATACAACGAACGTCGGTAAACTGATCAACTTCCATTTCCTGAGCATACGCTTTTGCAGCACTGAGTGCTGACCGATCGAGATCAACCAGTGTGACTCGCGGCATGGTACCACCACTCTCTTTAATGTGCCGGAGTGCATGACAAACCGGCTGAGCAGCACCGCAAGCCAGACTAACCCACTGCTGTTCTGCGGTGCCCGGAGACGCTTGATCAATAGCGTGCCTGGAAAGAATATCCTGAACAATTTCACCGCGACTGCGAATACCGTGCGCATCCAAAATGTTACAAGCCCAGTCGCGCACCGCTGGCGAGACTGGTTTGCCATTCGTTAATTGCTCAATACTCGGATCATATAACAAGTCCAGTGCCGACGCTGTCGGTATCAGTTCCAGCCAATTCTCGACGCCAGGAACCCGAGCGATCAACTCGTGTGTCGCTGGATTAGTATCATCAATCCTCGTTCGCTGGCGCCCAATCGCTGCGTTAAGATCACAATCACCATGAAAGCCCATACCAGCTAACTTTTCTAGCTCCGCCGTTATCCTCTCGTGTGATGATGTCTGATATTGGTCACATATCGACACCTGATGAATCTGCCAATTAGCTACACCAATCTCTATGCCATGACCTGGCGCTTCGGCCGGTATCTTAGGCCAATCACCACGACCTGACTGAATATTCACCCCTTTACGCTGCTCTACTATCACCTTGCCCACCTTTATAGTAATAGTTTTACAATACACCACTGCCTGCTATAATACAATTATGGTTAAAATTGCTATCATTGAAGATGATGCCACAATCAGTCAGATGTACCGAATGAAGTTCGAGGCGGACGGATTTGACGTGCGGCTAGCCAGTAATGGGATTATCGGCGTCAGGTTAATTGAATCATTCCGCCCAGATATCATTCTGCTTGATATCCAAATGCCAGAAATGGATGGAGCTGAGGCCCTGCAACATATTCGGTCACACACATGGGGCAAGACAATACCGGTTATCGTACTGACCAACCTCGGCGAAGAAGAAGCTCCGCGCGAGATGCGCTCACTCGGCATCCAAGGCTACATCGTCAAGGCCAACCTCACCCCGCGCCAAGTTGTCGCCCAGGTCAAATCAGTCATTACAAAGCCGTGAGTTTCTACCGGATATTGACCCGGCGCAGGCACGCCGTAATGACATTATCAAACAATGCGCTCACCGTCAGCGGACCGACGCCGCCTTTTTCTGGTGTCAAGTGAATATCGGTGCGCGTCCGATTCACCGGTGCCACGTCACCAACAATCTTACCATCCTCCGAGGCGGTTCCTGCATCAACCACCACCGCACCAGGTCGGATCATATTCGGCTGGATCAATCCCGCCACACCAGTTGCCGTGACGATGACATCATATTCGTGTAGTCGCGATAAATCATCACCCCTACTAAATACCGTTACGTCCAGCCCCGACGCTCGCCACATCCGCTCCAGCGGCGCACCGACCAGCCGCCCACGCCCGACAATAGCCAACCTTTTACCAGCCAGCTCCACGCTATAGCCCGCCAATAGCCAATTGATGGCCATCGGTGTCGCCGGGTCAAACAGCGTTCGCTCAGAATTAAGGCCATCGACGTCTTTTTCTGGTGCCACCAGCCGCACAATTTGATCAGTCCGCTCTGGTTCAGCGAGCGGCAGTTGGACGATAATTCCTTGGACGTCATCACGTTGATTCAGCGCCGTGATTGTCTCCGGTAGCTGACGAGTCGCCACCCGACAAATTTCTACCTCAATCAAAATATCCGCACCGTAGCGCTGCTTGAGGCGCATGTAGGTAGCGATGACCGGATTGTCCGAATCGGTGACGATGGCGAGGCGCGGCTGAATGCGGTGCGCTTGACGGAGCATGCGCACTTGCTTGGCCTGACGCTGCTTGATAAACGACGCGAGTTCTGCACCATTGAGAGATTTCATTGTTTGATTGTAGCAAATCAGCATGGGCGCGTCGAGCGCCTTGAGGATGGTAGCCGCCTGTGGTATAATCGGGAAGCTTGGCGGATGTAGCTCAGTTGGTTAGAGCGCTGGATTGTGGCTCCGGAGGCCGTGGGTTCGAGCCCCATCATTCGCCCCAAGCATTGTCCGTAGCAAAAGGTGCGACGCTATGTTTACCTTCACCACTCATTATGCTATAATCTGGACTGATTGGGCCAGTAGCTCAGCTGGTTAGAGCACCTGCCTCTTAAGCAGGGTGTCGAGGGTTCGAGCCCCTCCTGGCCCTCCAAGGAATTATCAAACCCCAGTTTTTCTGGGGTTTTTAGTATGCCTGGTAAATCATACTGTTTATGAAAATGGATTATAGCCGCGTGAAGGCGGCTCTTGAAATCGAGGCGATGATGGTGACGGACAACCGGTACCGCCCTCGCTAGTGGGGCGAGGCGGCGGTGTATTTTGTGCCGATGACGACGGCTCCGCTTGGCGCAGTGGATTACCCACAAAGGTACGATTGGAAAGCGGAGCGTCGCTAGTCGTGTCATAGTCTTCCGCTATATCGCCGGTGCTTGCTGATGGTACATAACCACGCGCACCCAGCGCTGATGACTGATAATTCCCGATCCGCTGGCGATCGCAGTTGCGGTCGCTCACTCGACGACTTCGACCGGTATTACCAAACGCCGGCTGCGTCCGTGGCCGATGCGCCATTAACCGCTGAACTAACCGACGCGAAATTCGCGGTTTACCACTAGCATCCATATGACCCTCCTTCGATCATTCCTGGCGCCCCGAGTAGGATTCGAACCTACGACCTTAGGCTTAGAAGTCCTCTGCTCTATCCAGCTGAGCTATCAGGGCATGTTCACATTATAGCATCTTTCTGGTACAATAGTGCAAGCTCGCGGGTGTAGTACAGCGGCTAGTATGCAAGTTTTCCAAACTTGAGATGGGAGTTCGATTCTCCCCACCCGCACCAATGTAAGATAATTTCAATCCGCAAAAAAGGGCATCATGGATTCATATTCATACACAAACACTTCACCATACCAGCCACAGGACATTGAAGACGCCTCCGAATTTTATGACGTGATTGAGCGTAGCAACCTAACGCATCAACTGTCTGAGTCACGGCCGTACGTTTACTGGACAATGGAAATTTATGACAAAGCCAACGGCATCAAAGGCGGTGGCGGCCTGGGCGTATTGGCGGCAGACACGCGGCGGGTAGCCGAAAAGCTAGAAGTGCCATTTGTGGTGGTGACGCCATTTTACCGCAGCGAATCACATCAAAAAATTACCAACCTCGCACAAACTGAATACGTTGAGAAGGTCTCGCCTCAAGAGTATGGCTTTCATTATATTGATGAGGTTTCGGTTAGCTCCGCCGGCTTTCCCGATGCTAGTTTAAGTATTTTCAAAAAGACACTTGGCTCGACTCAATTTGTTACCATCTCAGAGCCAAACTTTGGACAGTTATACGAAGGCGAAGGCTCGGGTGATCACCGGCTGTACCAAGAAGTAGCGCTTGGGTTTGGCGGCTATAAAGCCTTGAAATTACTCGGCATCAAGCCAGCCGTCATCCAGCTCAACGAAACCGCGACAATTTTTGCGGCGTTGGCTCGACTGGATGAACTATGCGCCAATGGCATGAACCTATATGAAGCAATCGTTTACGTCCGCAAACACACGCTCTACACCAACCACACCCTACTCCAGGCGGCTGAACCAGAGTTTCACCGCTCGCAATTTGAAAAATTAGTACTGCCAAACCTCAAAAGCAACGCCGTGCGCTGCTGGCTGATGGAGCAATTTCGGGGAGACCACTTGCGACCAAACTTGTTGGCAATTGAGCTGACCGAAGCCAAAAATGGCGTCAGTAAACTGCACGCCCGCGTGGCAAATTTCCGCGACCGCAACAACGACAAGGTCAAGTTTCACGCCATCACCAACGGCATTGACCTCGAGACATGGGTACTGCCGGAAATCCTGCAGGCTTATCGTGAACATGCCATACTTGATAAATTTGGCCTGCCGACCGAACAGTATCAAGAGGCAATCACTGGGCTATCAGCCGCTACTATTCGATCACTTAAGCGTACTGGTCGGCTGGAATTAAATAGAATTCTCGCAAGGCGCAAGGATCAATACAACAATCCAGTTCACCTACCCGAAGGCGCACTGGTATTTGACTTCAAACGGCGATTTGCCAATTACAAGCGACCACACCTGGCATTTGAGCGCCCAGAGATGCTCAAGCAGATTTTGCTCGATAGCAACGCTCACTACATTCTTGCCGGTAAGGTTCATCAGGGCGATCATGATATGTATCAGCAGCTCCTGACCATCCTCAAGCTCGTCGATAGCGACCCTGTCCTGCGTGAGCGCGTCCACTACATTCAAGATTACGACGAGACCCTGGGACGAGCGCTGGCGATTGGCTCAGACGTTGCTATCAACGTGCCGATCATTGGCCTCGAGGCCTGCGGTACATCATGGGAAAAAGACATCGCCAATCTCAAGCTGCTCATCTCTACCAGTGACGGTGGTGTTGCTGACATTAAACCAATTGCCTGTCTCGAGGTGAGCGGTGTAAGTCCAGAGGACGAAACCACCTCGCTCTACGCTAATATGCGGCGGGCGGCACAAATTATCGCTAACGACGAGCTGCTGATACAACACATTCATCGCCAGCTCATAGCCTATCTACCGATCATATCAGGTGCACGAATGCTCAAGGATTATCTCAAGTTTCTGTTTCCCGCCCGCCACACAACCAAATAGAGCCGATGGCAGAACACTCCGTAGCTACTCGGTGATAACTTCAATCTCTGCACCCAGTGAATTGAGCCGCTGTGCTAGTTCCTCGTAGCCGCGATTGATTGAATACACATCGCGCAGGATTGACACGCCCGGCGCCGCTAACATGGCGAGCAGCACCACAACCGACGGCCGCAGCGCTGGCGGTGCCACAACATCAGCGGGCTTCCACCTGGTCGGGCCAGTGATATACACCCGATGCGGATCAACCAGCTCGATCTGCGCATTCAATTTACTCAGCTCGGTGAAATAAATCGCTCGGTTCTCGTAACTCCAGTCGTGCACCAATGTCCGGCCTTTAGCGACGGTCGCAATCAGCCCCAAGAACGGCAGGTTGTCCATATTAATCCCCGGAAACGGCAGCGCGTGAATCTTGTCCTTTGGCGCAACCAACTTGGAGTGTTTCAGCGTGATATCCACCAAGCGAGTACGACCGTTGTTGGCTGCATACTCCTCACTTAACTCATATTGCAAACCCATCTCAGCCAATGTTGCCAGCTCAATTTCCAAAAACTCAATTGGTGCCCGGCGCACCGTGATTTCTGAATCAGTCACCACGGCCGCCGCGATAAAGCTCATCGCCTCGATCGGGTCTTCAGACGGGTAATAATCGACTGTCGTATTGATGTGCGACCGGCCCGTGATTTTTAGCGTCGTTGTACCAATTCCTTCAATGGTCACGCCCAATTTCTGCAAGAAGAAACACACATCCTGCACCATGTAGTTCGGGCTGGCGTTGCGGATGATGGTGGTGTCTGGTGACAGAGCCGCCGCCATGATAACGTTTTCCGTCACCGTGTCGCCGCGTTCAGTCAATAAAATTATCCGATCGCCCGTTGTCGGCTCGACGCGCGCATGATAGTACCCACCTTCGGCCGCTACCTGCATCCCAAAATGCTTCAGACCCGACAGATGTGGCTCCACCGTGCGCTTGCCGAGATTACAGCCACCAGCAAATGGCAACTGAAAATCATGATATTGATGAAGCAGCGGGCCAAGGAACATGATCACGGTACGCGTGCGTTTAGCGGCAGCGATATCCATATCCTCCAGCCTCAGCCGCGCAGGTGGTATAATCTCCAGGTCGTTCTTTCGCAGCCAGCGGGTCCTGACACCAATCGAGTTGAGTACCTCGATGATCCGGTTAACCTCCTCGATACGTGCCACATGACGCAAGGTCGTTTTTCCCCTGTTGAGCAAGCTAGCGCAGAGCAGCCCCACGGCTGCATTCTTGCTCGTTTTGACCGATATATCACCAGAAAGTTTTTTACCGCCATGCACCCGAAAGTTCATCTTGCCTGAGTGATTGAGCGTAACGATATCACAATTGAGTACATCGCTAATCCTCATTAGCATCTCGACGCTAATATTCTGACCGCCGTTCTCGATACGGTTAATGGCACTTTGTGATGTACCAATGGCCTCAGCTAGCTGTGTCTGGGTGAGGCCTTTACGATTACGATTTTCGGTGATAATAACGCCGATTTTTTGGAGATAGTCATTCATGCTCATAGCGTACAATATATCACACATGATATATGTTGTAAAGTGCTATAATAGAGGAAAAGGAGGGAGTGTCATGCAAGATACACAGGTCGCCGATTTGATTGCGGCAGAAATAAAACGGCAGCAGTTGGGGATCGAAATGATCCCAAGCGAAAATTACGTTTCAACTAGTGTACTCAAGGCGCTGGGCAGCGTCTTTACCAACAAATATTCTGAAGGTTACCCCGGCCGGCGCTATTACGGCGGACAAGAAAACACCGACCAAATTGAACAGCTGGCGATTGACCGCGCTAAACAGCTATTCGGCGCTGATCACGCTAATGTTCAGCCGCACTCCGGCGCCCAGGCCAACGAGGCCGTATATTATGCGTGGTGCGAGCCGGGCGATACCATTCTGGCCATGGATTTGGCGCACGGCGGCCACTTAACGCACGGCGCGCCAGTCACCCGCTCAGCCCGCGAATATACCTTCGTCCGCTACGGCATCAAGGATGTCGAGACTGGCGAAATTGACTATGAAGAAATTCGCCGATTGGCGCTAGAACATCGGCCAAAAATCATCTTGGCGGGCTTCTCGGCCTATCCGCGCGAGCTAGGTTACACCAAGTTTGCCGAGATTGGCAACGAAGTTGGCGCCATGCTGATGGCAGATATGAGCCACATCGCTGGGCTGATCGTTGGCGGCGTGGCTAAAAATCCGTTTGACTATGGCTTTCACGTTATCACCACTACCACGCACAAAACCTTGCGCGGCCCGCGCGGCGGCTTGATTTTGTCGAGGGGCATAGCTAGCAATCCTTTGAAACGGCCAGAAAAAACCTTGGAAAACTTGCCAACGCTGATCGACCGGGCGGTCTTCCCTGGCACGCAAGGCGGCCCACACATGCACACCATCGCCGCCAAGGCAGTGGCCTTTGGCGAGGCGCTCCGCCCAGAGTTCACGGAATACGCCCAGCAAATCGTAAAGAATGCGGCCGTGCTGGCAGATGAATTGAAACGCGGCGGCTTGAAATTAGTGACAGGCGGCACCAGCAACCATCTGGTGTTGGCAGATGTCTATGGTAGCTTCGGCATTGACGGCAAGACTGCTCAGGAGCGATTGGAGGCCAGTGGCATCACCGCCAACGCCAATGCTATACCGAACGACACCCTACCGCCATTCCGTCCAAGCGGCCTGCGCCTCGGTACGCCAGCGGTGACGACGCGCGGCATGACGGAGGCGGAAGTCAAACAGATTGCCGAGTGGATTATTACAGCGATAACCGCAGATGACCCGACAGAATACGCAAAAATTAAGCAACAAACTACTAGCCTTGCGGCGCGTTTTCCGCTACCATATAACTAATACTAAATAACTTGGGGGGCAAATCAGAAATGATTTCTTCAAACAAAACTAAAGGTTTCACATTGGTTGAGCTCTTGATCGTTATCGTGGTCATCGCTATCTTGGCTGCTATTTCGATTGTGGCGTACAATGGTGTGACAAATAAGGCTCGGGATGATGAGCGAGTGGCTGATGCACGAGATATTATTAACGCTGCTGCAGTGTACAACTCAGAGAATGCCCATTGGCCAACAATATCAGAGCTAGGATCATTCAACACGGTTAAACTTTCAAATCAGACAAAGAGTCGTCTTGGAACTGTGGCACCAAGTGCAGGTGATAAGAATAAATACCAATACAAGCTGTGCGGGACTGCTCCGAATTTCACTGGGGCGAAAGTCACTTACTGGAAGGAGGTCATTAGTAGTCATGAGCACCACGAGAAAACAGTAAGCAGTGGCAGCGGTTGCTAAAGAGACACGTTACCATAAATAAAATAATCCCCGACACTGGCCGGGGATTATTTTATTTATATTAAGAGCTCCTATCCTGCAGGGATTATGAGCACTTACCAGTCTTCATGACAATCTTGTGGTTGGTCTCACCATTACCCAAAACATCTTTCCAGTAGGTAACTTTGACACCAGATACGGCAGTACCATCCATGCAGTGCGCAAAGCCAAAGAGATGTTTATGAGTATCATCTGGTTCTGGCGCTGGTGTAACCGGGCTTGCCGAACCACCAAGACCGGTTATCGCTTTCTCGGAAAGTTTAATGGTCTGGTACTTCACTACTTCTTCGACGGTTGGCCACTTATCGTTATCTGCATTATACGAAGCCGCTGCATTCAGGATGCTCCTTGCGTCTGAAGCCCGCTCATCATCCCGAGCCTTATTTGTCACACCATTGTACGCCACAATCGAAATAGCAGCCAAGATAGCGATGACCACGATAACGATCAAGAGCTCAACCAATGTGAAACCTTTAGTTTTGTTTGAAGAAATCATTTCTGATTTGCCCCCTATTTTTAGTTAGTTATTATTGTAACTTGATTGTAACAAAGCGATTATAAAAGCGCAAGCATTTTATGAATAATTCCCTGATTCGACTCACGTTGGCCATAAAAACAGAGGTAGTACCTCAAAGCACTTCCTGCTCGAAACAGGCGTTATCCACACGACCCACCCGAACCCGCTATGGACACGAGGCGCCGGCAGTGCCGTTTGCAGGAACATTGATTGACTTGATGAGGCGCTGGCTGGAGTACTGAATGTTTTCACCAGCAACGGTTTTAGTCACCCCAAGGCTGACCTTGAGCGTACCGTCATTAATCTTGCAAACATTGAAATTAAGCACTGTACTGGTGTCGATGATTGTCTCGACTGCCCCGTCCAGCTGCCAGATACGGTCACTGGCACTCGGACATGAGCCATCGTACATCGTCTTGCGCTTGAGTTCCGAGCCGCTCTGGAAATACTCAGTGGTATAGGTCTTGGCATCAGCGATAGCAACCGCTCCCCACGCCACACCGCAATCACTTTTTTGGATCAGACGCCGCGTCGGGCTGTAGGGGTTGTCGCTGGTGGCGAGACTATGCATACGTACGTATGACGAGGTTGTTCCCTCAAGCGTAGTACTGAGCCGCACGTCCGCCTCAATCCGATCAAGTGCCGTTAGCACATCGCTCTGTAGTTGTGACCTGGCACTAGTGATCATTGATGAGCCAGTAAGGTTGATAATTAGGCCGATGATACCCGCCAGCACCAAGATAATGACTGGCGCAATCGCCAAGATCTCGATCAGCGTAAATCCCCGGCTGCGCTGTCGCCGATTAGAATTAGCCCGAAATGTACGTCGCATGCACCACCTCCTGCGCTGGCGTTCCATAAGTAATAATCACTGCGACGCGAATCACTGCGACGCTGTTTGGCACTTTACAATACTCGACTCGGGCACGAACCGGACTCGGTAGTATCGGTGTGGTTGGTGGCGTCACCTGTTCAGTCTTGACCGCACCACTACCGCAAACCTCGGACACCGTTTTGTATAGGCCGCGTTCACGCAGAATGCTGTATCCGATACTAGCGGCCTCCGACGTACGGCGAGCCTCAGTATTGCGCGCCAACACCGCCCCGTACAGTTGGTAACCACTCATTATAAAGATCCCGGCGATAATCAAGGTGATCATCAGTTCGACAACGGTGAAACCGCCCGCATGCTTTAGAGACGTTTGCTGTTGAGTACTTGCCATTTACCCGGCTCCTTTGTTTCTAAATGATAAAAAATCGTATAGCGCCGACAGGCCGTACCTATCTCGTCACACACGCCACCGTAAACCCCAGCAATGTAGACGTACGCACCGTTCGGATAATTAGTAATCTTGGTGTTTTCGTAATCATCCTTCTTGGCAAACAGCTGACCCACGTTAGTGATCGGATTAACACCGAATGTACCGTTAATCGCCGATATGAGGCGTTCTCGATCCAGCGGGCCAGTCTTGGCGGCACCACCCAGTTCGTCAAACGCCGCTGCAAACTGCACCGCAGTCATCTTGCCAGCACCGCTGGCGCCAGAAACGTACGCCGGATAGCCGCCAGCAGGCTTGATGACGTTACCGGCACTGTCACGAATTTCCCGTGGATAGACGCTCTCGAGGTAGTTCTGCAAGGCTAGTACATCGGCCTCACGTTCCTTATCGCGTGCCGCCGCCTGATAATTACGAAAACTTAATGTCGCAAGCACCAGCAAAATCGCCATGACGGCAATAGCAATGATCAGCTCGACTAGCGTAAACCCCCGTCCCTTCATACCCCCATCATACTCGGAAATATGCATAAGCGCAAGCGTTTTGAGACTCAAATTTCCAACGGTTCTTGCTGGATCTGGATGTGGAACTTATCGTAGACTGCCTGGATGATGGCGTCACGTGCCGCCGCCAGATCGTGGTAGCTGGTCGCCGACTCATTGATCAATACCAGTGCGTTTTTATCATGTACCCGCATACCGTGTAGTAGCGCCCCCTTGAGCCCAGCTTGCTCAATCAGCCAGCCCGTCGGCACCTTGTGTCGGCCGTCCGGCATGTCATAGGACGGCGCATCCGGATACTGTTCACGAAGTTCATTCAGCTGCCATGATTCGATCAGCGCGTTCTTGAAGAATGAACCAGCGTTGGGTCGCTCGGTCGGATCGGGCAGCTTATCAAACCGAATCGCCATAACCGCGTCACGGATCACCTGCGGCGTAAAGGTCGTGATGTTCATGTTGGTCAAATACCGTTGTAGACCAGCGTAAAACGGCGGTTTCGGTGCTGCGCAATGGAGCTTGATGGTAATTGAGAGAATGCAGTAGCGGCCGCTCGCCTCACCGCGAAAAATACTATGCCGATACGAAAATCCGCACTCCGCTGCGTCTAAGGTCACCACCCGGTCAGCCAGCGAATCGTATGCCTCTAGCTCAGTAAGCACATCAGCGACTTCCTGGCCATACGCACCAACGTTCTGCACCGGCGCGGCGCCAGCTGTCCCAGGGATGGCCGACATCGCCTCGATACCACTCAGGCCCATGGCGACCGTACGCTTGACTATCTCGTCCCATATTTCACCCGCACCAACCTTGATCGTTGCCGTCTGGCCATCATCAGTTAGCACTTCAAATCCCTTAATCCGATTGAGTAGCACCGCCCCCTCAAACCCTTCGTCGCGAGCGATGACATTACTACCGCCACCCAAGACAAAAATTGGGATACCCTGCACCTTGGCACTTTTATATAACTCTCTGACTTCATTCACCGACGTCGCCGATGCCATAAAGCGCGCCTTGCCACCGAGGCGCATTGTCGTATATTGTTGCAACGGAATCTCTGTTCGTATCTCCATATGATACATTATATCATTTCTATTTAGGCGCGGTGCGTGGTATAATACCTCTGTATGCACCCGTAGCTCAGCGGATTAGAGTACTTGGCTTCGAACCAAGAGGTCGCAAGTTCGAATCTTGCCGGGTGTACCATGAACTCCGCGCTATTCCTACCGGACCTTTTCCTATCAGCGCGTTAGTTATGCCCCGTTAGCTCAACTGGATAGAGCGTTGGTTTCCGGTACCAAAGGTTGCAGGTTCGATTCCTGTGCGGGGTACCACTATACTAGACAATACCCTGGTCGATGCTAGGGTATTTTTACTTGAATTGCTCAGTTGTTGGCAATGCCAACTTGCCATTTGTCATATCGTTAATTGTACCTTGAAAATGATCATACGCCTCGTGTATCGATAGACTGGGGGTGATCATCTGCGGTAATTTATGAATAAAGTCCATTGCCCATTCTATTGCTTGCATACAGATGCCTTGCTCACCTTCACCAAAACTCATCAGCGTTTCTCCGCCCAGAGACCATATCAACTCATCATGAAATACTTTCGCTGGTTGATACTCAATTTCTGCTTCGGTAACGGTCGTGAGGCGCTCTATCGTGGCATCAAACTCGCGCCGCGATTGTCGTTGCTGTTCTTCCCGCTTTAGTCGGTCGTGTGTCTCTTTCACACCATCGAACAGCTGCAAGAAACAGTCCGCCAAATATTCATCAGTATGACTCTCACGCGCGTCCAATTGACCATCGTTAGTTTTTATGCCCATGCTAGTACGAACTTCCAGTGCGGCTCGCTCACGCCGTATTGCGTCATACTCTTGTTGGCACTCTTGGCACTTCTTGGCAAACATAAGGGCGTCCGAGTTATATCGCGGATCTCTAAATATAAACCGAATAATATTATTGATAGTTATTATCTGTGCATCAAAGCTAAAGTTAGGGTCGACTCTGCTCGTCTCCCAAAACCACTGCAGACTAGATACCACCGGTGACGGCTTGCTCGCTCGCGCCTTGTCAATAAGGTCGAGGTTAATGGTAATGTTGTCGGGGCGTTCATGTATTACCCGACTAAGTTGTTCTACCTGCCCCTCAAGCCATTTTCTTTCAGCCAGTCGAAAACCAATCGACCCAGCCGCACCACCCACAACAGTCCCAGCTGTCGTCAGAAATGGCTCGCCAGAACCTAGCCATGACATACCTCCACCAGCGACAAAGCTGCCAAATCCGAGAGCACCCATATCCCGTAGTGTTAGCCTAGTATGTCGATCTTCCCGAGCTATATCTTCAAGTTGCTCGACGATATTCACGAGCATAGGATCTTGGCATATGGTAACAAAGCCCTGGCTGGAGATGCGGCCGTTATATTCAACCCTCTCAGACCCGGGGAGATCAAGAAAACACCCCCCTACAATTACCCCGTCCGCGATAACAAAACAGGAATCCTGCACCTCTCTTGAAAGCTTCGGGTCAACCAATTCTCCATCCTCTAGCACCTTAATAGGTGTTAATATCTCCACACCCCCTCGCGGTATGGCACGACGTGTCCGCTCGGTTAGTTGCCCACTTTCATCAATAAGACCACTCTCTACAAGCCCCTCGATTGAGCTGGGCGATCGCTCTCTAACCTCACTTCCGCGCCCGAAAAAATCCATACCGCTCTTAGCCATGTGCCTATTATACAATATTAAATTGTATTGGCAACTCTACTGTCCGAGTGACATCGGCGGTGCACCTGTACCTGGAGATACCATACTACCGCCGTCAGCTACGTCGCCGACCACCGCTCGTATCTGCTCCGCCGTGATAATCGTCGTTGAGCCCGGCGCGACAGAGCCAGCGAGTAGCTGCTTGGCGACGGTATTCTCGACAGCTCGCTGCACCACGCGGCGCATCGGACGAGCGCCGAGGCGCGGGTCGTAGCCAGCATCAACCAATAATTTTTTGCCCGCCTCTTCGACGGTGACTTGGATTTTTTGTGGTGCCAACGTTCGATTGATACCAGTCAAAATGAGATCAACGACCTGCAGCAGCTCTTCTTTACCCAGAGGACGAAATAGCACGATTTCATCAAACCGGTTGAGAAACTCCGGACGAAATAGATTGGCGTTAATCAGCTCATTGATAAATGTTTGCTCAAACTGCTCCAGCTGGTAGCCACGCTCGATGTATTCACGAATTCTCTCGGCCCCGGCGTTCGACGTCGCAATGACTAAGCAATCACGAAAACTAATGTCGCGGTTCTTTTCGTCGCGTAAAATTCCCTCGTCTAGTAACTGCAGAAGCGTCGTGAGTACCTGCGGGTGGGCCTTTTCAATTTCATCAAGCAACACCACCGAGAATGGTCGCTTCTGTACCTGGGCAGTCAGGCTCATCGGATCGTTCGCCCCATCAGCGATCAGCCGCGCCACGTCCTCGGCCCGCACAAATTCGTTGAGATCCAGCCGGATGAGGTTGCCCTCGCCACCAAAATAGATATCCGCCAGCGCCTTGGACAGCTCGGTTTTACCGACACCAGTTGGGCCCAGGAACAAAAACGTACCAATCGGCCGATCAGGGTTACGCACACCGGCACGTGCTCGCCGGATCGCATCAGAGATGACGCTGACGGCACGCGTTTGATTGATCATGCGCTGATGGATCAAGTCTTCGAGGTTCAAGAGTTTTTCCCGTTCGTCGTCAGTCGAGGCAGTCGCGATCTTGATACCCATAGTTTTTTCGACCGCGTCATCAACCGACTGAGCCGTCACCAGCCCGGACGACGCATAATGAGCTGCCGCTTCTAGCACCTTGAGCGCCCGACCCGGCATCGCCACGTCTTGGACGTACCGCTCACCGACGCGGTAGGCTTCAGCGATGGCTTGATACATGTAGGTCACTTTGTGGCGATGCTCAAGGCTGATCAGCTGATCACGCATAATCCACACCGTCTCCTCGGGCGATGATGGCTCGATAACGATGGTATTGAGCGCCGTTGCCAGCTGGGCGTTGCGCTGAGAAATCTGCAAGTAGCGCTGACTATCCATGGTCAAGATAATTCGCAGCCTGCCCGCCTCCAAAATCGGCAGTAACAAATTACTCAGATCAACCGAACCGACGCCCTCCTCGAAAAACAGCTGGGCATTATCGAGGCACAGAATCACATTCTTTGATAAAAATGCTTCGTTGAGAATCTGCGTCACCAGTCCTTCCAGCTCGCCCCGACCAGCCGCCGCCGAAATCAGCGACGAGGCGTCCAGCAGGAAAATCTGCCGATAGAGCAGCGACGACGGCACGGTTTTATGTCCGTCAATGAGCATCTCGGCGAACGCCGCCACGACCGTACTTTTGCCAGCCCCATCAAGCCCGACCAGCGCTGCATTTTGCCGGCCATTCGAGCCAAAAATTGTCATCAGCTGCTCCAGCGCCGCCTGATGAGCGTCCAGCTGCGAGATCATCGTCCCGCCCGACACCTGCAGGCTGAGGTTCTGAGCGAACCGACTCAAGAGCGGCGTATAGCCAAACGACCAGTCGCGAGCGATACCGCCGGTGTGAAGCGGCTTTTGCTTGAACTGTTCGATCAATGACTCGAGGCGTTCATACCACATAATGCCACCCAATACATCACGAAAATCAATTTTTAGATTTGCTAGCAGAGCGTCATGATTCGGAAATTGCTCAACAATCGCCGCCGCCAGCACCGCACCTGTTACCTTCGGGCTATTGGTGTCACGCCAAATTCGCAGCGCTGATTGCCACACGGCCGGCGTGTTATTTGGATCATCCGAAGCAATATTCGCCAAAAAGTTTGGCGTAAGGCCCAACCGCACTCCGAGGAATTGCCCGGCCCGCGACTGACCAACCGCCAGGGCAATTTCTTTCGGTGACGGCCGCTGGCTCAGGCGGCCCAGCACATCCGCCGCCATCACATCATCAATCGTCTCCGCCCGCGCGCTCACCGCCATCGTCTTGAGATCGCCCTGCCACCACACACTGAGCATCACCAATGGCCCCACCAGACCAATCATCAACCAACCAATCGGCCCGTGCTTGATCAATAGCCAAACGCCACCCAGGCCCAATGCAACGGCGACGAGTACCACTAGCACATGCCAAACTGTACCAAACCGCGCCGTGAACCGTGCCTTTTGCGCCCGCAAGCTGTGATAACGAAACTCCGGTCGCACCTCGTTCATGCCAAAACCCTCATCTGCCACAAGATAATTCCTATCACCGGTGTTACGGGTAGCAGTGCCCACACCACGATGCTGCCGACCGCCCACACCGCCCGCAGGCTGATAACCACCAGCCCCGCAAACAGCACCAAAAGCCGCACCACCGCACCAACTGCCCGTGAGAACAGTCGGTCAAAAAAAGCCTGTATCTTGACAGCGAGCGGCGCCTGAGCACGAACTTGCCCTGCGGAAATTTGGCGAAATGGATCAAACAGCGTCCGCACCAACAAACCGATTGAGAAAAAATCGGCCGTCCGCAGCACACCGAGACCAACGCGCTGCATATGCCGCCGCCAGCCTGCGCCATACCACCACTGGAAAATACCCACCAAAAACATAGTTCTATTGTAGCACACTGCTTGGGCGCGGTATAATACGAAATATGTCACGACAGATTCTCAGTACACTCATCGGCAAAACCGTCAAACAAGCTGCCCGACTACGCGGCGGCGGCTCGGCACTCCCGGGGTTAGTTATCGAAAAGATTGATCCAGGTTTTATCGCTCGTACCCTGGCGCAAGTACCGCGCGGCGTGGTGGTTATCAGCGGCACGAATGGTAAGACCACTACTACTAAAATCGTTGTTGAACTGCTCGAGGCGGCCGGCCTCAAGGTTTTTACCAATCGCACGGGCAGTAATTTCTCGCGCGGCGTAGCGGCAGCGCTGCTCGGCGAGGTCGATATGCGCGGGCGGCTGGATGCCGACATCGCGGTGCTGGAGCTTGACGAGGCCTGGGCGGTCAAGTTTGTTCAATTAGTGCCGCCGCGCTACAGCCTGCTGCTCAACGTCATGCGCGATCAGCTGGATCGGTTTGGCGAGATCGACACGGCAGCTGGTTTCTTGGCAAAAATCGCCCAGGCAACCACTGATACCGTGGTGCTCAACCGCGACGACCCGCGCATCTACCGCCTACACCAACAGACGGCGGCCAGCGTAGCGTTTTTTGGTACGACCGACCAGCTGCTCGAACTGATGCCGACCGACGATGCGCTCAAGACCGGCCAAGCTCAGGCAAATCAGGCGGCCCCAGCCGACGTGCTGCTCGCTGACATTGATAAGCAAACGGCAACCTTTCAGATTGATGGGGCCAAGCATGCAGTGCGGATGCGGCTGAATGGCGTATATAATTTATTGAATGCAGCAGCGGCGCTGAGTTTGGTCCGACAAATTACGGGAGAGAAAGCCGAGCTGACGACGTTACTGGGCGCCCTGTCGGACGTAGCGCCAGCATTTGGTCGAGGCGAGACTATCGTGATTGACGGCACACCAATCGAGCTAATTCTCGTGAAAAATCCGAGTGGCTTTCGGCTTAGCCTGCTGTCATTTGCCGACGGGACGGCCGATACGATGATCGCCATCAATGATAATTACGCTGACGGACGCGACGTTAGTTGGCTGTGGGACGTGGATGTCTCACGCCTCGAGCAGGTGGCGGTAGTCAGCGGCGTGCGCGCTCATGATATGGCGCTACGGCTGGAGTATGACGACATTACGCCAGAAATCATCGAGCCGGATTTAGCGGCGGCGCTGGAGAAATTGCTAGCCCATCATCCACGCCAGCCAAAGCACATTTACTGTACCTACACGGCGATGATGCGGCTGCGCAAATTATTATCAATCAAAACCGATGTGGAGGCCATCCGATGACGATCACGATTATTCAATTGTATCCGCGCGATATGAATCTCTATGGCGACTGGGGCAATACGCTGGCGCTGAAAAAGCGGCTGGAGTGGCGCGGCTTTACGGTGCGCATTATTGATCATAATCCGGGCGATGCAACTGATTTTACGACGGGAGATATTTTCATCGGCGGTGGCGGCCAGGATGCCGGGCAAGAACTTATCCAGGACGATTTGCTGGCACGAGCAGATGAGCTACGGCGCTTAGCGGAGAGCGGCGTGCCGATGTTGATGATCTGTGGTATGTATCAATTGTTTGGCCGAGCGTTCACCACACACGAGGGACGCGTGATTCGCGGTGCGGGGATTTTGCCACTAGAGACATACGCCAAGGCAGAGCGCCTGATCGGTAACATCACGCTCGAGAGCGAGGAGTTTGGGCAGATCGTTGGCTATGAAAATCATAGCGGCCAGACGCTGCTCGATGACGGAATGTCGCCGCTCGGGCGCGTGGTGCGGGGCGCTGGTAATGATGAGACTGGCCAAATTGAGGGAGCACGGCTACATAATATCGTGGCGACGTACCTGCACGGGCCAATCTTGCCAAAGAATCCACGGCTCGCCGATTTTTTGATCACCGCGGCACTCACGCGAAAAGGTTATACCGATAAGCTCAGCGCGCTACCCATCGACCGCACCGCAGAGCATGCCCAGCGAGTGGCGATGGAGCGAGGGCGATAAGCCAACCAGATTAGGTTCACATGCAACCTTCTGCGACAAAAATGCCCCCGGAGCGGAGCTCCGAGGGCGTGTGTTCGAACAAGATGAGTGTGGTCGGCTACGTCCCCTACCCCTTGAATGAGTCCTCGTTCCTCATCCAGCCGACCCTGCCGGAGCTGCAGCGGTTGGCTGAGGTGATGGGGTCGCTGCCGACGGACGCACCAGCTGGTGTCTCAGCGATGATCGAGGTAGCGGAACAGCTGCCGACGAACGCATCGGCTAACGCTGCCCTGATGATCGAGGAGGTGGCTCAGCTGGCGCCTCATGAGGCGGAGCGTGATGCTGTGCGCGTACCGAATGATGTTGCTGTGACGTCCAAGCCGGTAATAGCTGCTATGGATGAATATCCTTGCTGCGTCAAGTCTGGGCAGCGGGACGGCACCTCGGATTCCCGTCGGGTGCGGCGCCGGCTTTCGTCTGAGGCCATTGCCCAGGTGGTGAAACGCTACCGTGCTGGAGCGACGGCAGCGGAGCTTGGTGCTGAACATGGTGTGTCAAAGAACGGCATGCTCAAGCTGCTGCGTGAGCAAGGGGTGCAGATTCGCGGCAAGTCCCTGCCGACCGCGGTCGTCACCCAAGCCATGCACTTGCACGAGCGTGGCGCGTCGATGCGTCAGGTGTCGGAGCAGCTGGGCGTCTCGCGCACCGCGCTCAGGCGGAACTTCCGGGAGATGGGGGCTGGGGTGTGACGGTAGTCACGATGAGGGGTGATTGTGGATGGTTCCTCCTTGAGCTAAATCTCGCTTGAAGTACCTACGGTCGCCGGCAACTGGCTCAGCCAGCTGATGTCAATTGACTGCTGGAGTAACCACAACAATCCTCAGTCCACGTTTGACTAGGAGGTTTACCAACCGGCCATCACTAAATTCGAACCTTCTGGTGTGACCCAACGACTGGCCGAGTACCATGCGTGCATGGGATTACTAGATTTCTTTGGGAGAAAGATCCAACACCAACGTGAGTTGGAGCAGCTGTACGACCTTGGCTGTGTTGAGAGTGGACGCTCTCCGGGAGGATACTGGCGTGACTCGACCTTGAACCGCATGAGCTATGTTTCGATTGGGCGACGAGTAGTTGAAAAAGAACAGGCAAGGGTTGAGCGGGAAACAAAAGATCGAGAGTCGCGACGACCCAAGAAGACGGAACAACAGATTCGTGCTTTGTTGGGCCAACTTGCTGCTGATAATTTTTTCGGCCCCAAGTATCGTCAAGGTAAGCAGGGGCCTCGAGGAAAAGAGGAGCGCATGTATAACGGTCTTCGGGTTCGCACAAAGAGTGGGTATAGCGTTAGCACTGACAGCTATACCACTGACGTCATTATCATTGACCCAGAGGATAAAACCGGCAAGTGGCATTTTGTGGTTGACGAGTACGGCGAGATTCTCGTGAACGAATGGCATTCGAATAGATAGCTAGATACTGTATACTAGAAATGCTATGCCATGCTATTACATGAGGCAAAAGATTAGCCGGATACGCGAGGAACATGTCCTTTCAGGAGTTTTTCACAGGACGCTTATTGCAAGACTTGCTCGTCTTGAAGTGAGTGACCATTATCTTGTTTGCAATAATTGCAAGCATGATCTGCTTGTTCAGCACATCTTGGATAATCTTGTACCTGATTTAGAATGGCAAGAGTGTCCCTCTCTCAAAGATGAAATGATGTACTCATTGAAGCAGGTCTCGGACTCCCTACAGGAAAACTCAACTTGAACCTTGAGGCTTATTCACAGCTATCCTTAAGTATGCTTTGAATAGGGGTACTCTGGTTTACGCGTCGCCCATGAATGAGCCTCATGGCTTCTCCCCAAAATCACGCTACGTGAGAGAGAATCTACAAGTTTTTGCCGCGGCCCGATGCCTCGTCATACAAATAGCAAAGCAGACTCACGGCAAACAATGCACCCGTTATCGCATTGGCCTGCGTAAATTGCTGAGCACTGACCGTATGGACAGTTGCATGCCGATTAAATAGAGCTGGGATAGGGTCACCGCTCCCCGGGTAGAACTTTTGAAACGCCTGAAACATGGGGGACAGCGCCAGCCACTCCCTAACAAGAAAGTCGTCATACACAGAGAGAGCGTCCTCCATGGTGGAGTAACTAGTATATTTCTTCCGCTCCTCCTTTCCTAATATTTCAATCGTCAGAGCTTCCACCATCGACGCCGCCAACGCTTGCGCTGGCGCGTAATAGCCCTGATCAATAGACGAGATCATCTCCAAGGCATACGCCGCTTGGTCGCGACGCTCAGGAACCTCCGACACCTCACGCAGCTTGTGGCAGCAAGCGACACGTACCTCTGCCCACTTCGAAACAAGCAGTTTACGGCGGCTATCAGCATCATCAGCCCTCAGCAGTCCTCCGGCAACCTCCTCGTCTGGCACTCCATACAACGCAATCCCATCACAAAAGATAACCTGCTGTATTTCCGAGAAGGTAAAATCCTTCAGTCTGCACAGGTTTTCGGGAAGCTGCGCCCCCGTCAAACCCTGCCAATCCAAACCTTCAAAAACTCTCAGCCAAACGCTCTGTCGCCCAACAAACTGTCGCGTAATTTCTGAGATATCGGGCAGAACTGGCAGAAGGGCGTTCTGAATCAATTTAGCAAACTTGCTGGATTGATCCCTAAGTACATTCTGCATAGCTTCCAAGGCGCCGGCTTGCATCTTAAAGACTCCAGGATCAAAAGATTGCAAGCCTTTTTCCGCAATCCCCTTGAGAGCTTGCGAAAGCTCATCAGAAGGCAAGTTCTTGGCGACGATAGAAGACGGTAATTCAACTGGCGCGTACACGTTCTTAGCCGGTTCAGAGTCCACAATCCTGCGGGCCATATCAGCATACGGCAAGCTTGGCACTTCAGTTTTCTCCGGATCGGTTCCGGATGACGACTTTTTGGGGCAGGACTCGGTATCCACAAGATAAGGGTAGTGCGCAACACGTAATTTCACTAAACAGAACCCGTGCGGATTGTCACGAGCATCAGTGATGTGGGCCGTCGAGCTACCCTTCCATTATTAGCCCCCGCACCAGCTCCCCGGCATCCACGTCGAGGCCGCTGGCGATCTTCAGGATGTTGTGGAGGCTGAGGTTGCGCTGCCCACGCTCGACTTGCCCGATGTAGGTCCAATGCAGTCCTGCTCGTTCGGCCAAGCCTTCCTGGCTGAGCCCCTTCGCCTCCCGGGTGGCACGAACGCGGTCGCCAAAGGCCCCGGTCACGGGTGACAGGGGCGGCTTCCGCGCAGGATTGGACACCTGTCAATCCCAGTCGCCCAAAGACGGAGTATCCAGAGACGATAAGTCCTGTGACGATGTATCCTGTTAGGACGACCGACGGAAAGGAGACCGCCATGGGTGGCGACTGACCGGCCGCATCATGGCCTCGTGGCGTGATGACAAGAGTCCCAACGAGACAGTGAGGGAGGTGACAGCTCATGGGTGGCGAGGGATGATCCAGTAAACCTACACAACGCGTAGATGACGATGCCTGTCAGGCTGCTCGGGCTTGGTGGGCATCGTCCTGCGTTGCACCAGATGATCGCTCCCGTTGCTTCTTCAGCGGCAGGTGCTCGCTCTTCAGCTGCCAGACAAAGGTGATGCCTGCTCGCGGTAGCACCCAGCCGTCATAGCTAAAGCTGTATGACTGTGCGCCGGCCACCTCGGGAGCTTTCGCGATGCGTGCTCGCTGCGTGCTTGATACATGGTCCACCAGCAGCATCTGGGCGATCTCGGTATCACGGTAGTCCATTTCCAGCGAGAACCCGCGAACCGGCCGGTCAATGTCGAAGTACACCATGTGGCCGTCCCGCCGTAGTCGTGACCGGTACGTGAACGACATGACCACGGGCTGCTGAGCGGTGACGATATCCTCACCAATGTCAACCGTGTAAATCTGACTGTGTGTATCGGCGGTGCGTTCAATTGAGACCGGGCTACCATTCACGCTGAACTCAACCAGGGCGAAGCTCGCTTCGTCGGTCACGTCCAGACCAGTGCCGGATGGCTTGAACCACACACTCGTCTCCCCACGCTCAGCCACCATCTGGTCATATCGCTGCCGGTCTGAGACCACAGCAAACTTCCGGAACCGGTGCTTGGGCACGACGGTGTATTCCCAGCGGACCAGTAAGTCAAAGAAAGGGTTAGGAGCTACGCTCCTAACCCTAGGTATACCTAGGGTCGCGTCGACTCGCGCGTCATACCAGCGCTCCTCGGCCGTGATCGCCTGGTGCTTAATGTCCCCATAGACTTCCCGCCCGAAGGCCGTATCGCCAAAACGCATGCCCAAACTGTTGACCGCCAGCTCGTCCAACAGCCGGGGCGTGGCAATCCGCCTGAGATCCTGCGTGTCGAAGCGAAACCCCTCAATCACCGCATCCCGCATCGCCGGCGCCTCATCGTGAATGATCTGGCGGAACTGGCGAGCGGTGGCAGCTTCCTGATCTTTGCGGAAGGAGTATTCAAACAACGTACCGAGGAGCCCGGCACCAAACAGCGTGCCGCCTAGCTCGCCCAGTGGCAGTGCGTGCAGCCACGACCAGTCGCCGAGATTGAGGCCAGAAAGCCAGCCATTCAGCATGATGAGCAGCACACCAGCTAGTGTCAGCGCTGTCGCGAGAAACGCCGCTTTGGTCTTGCGGAGACGAGCGTGAAGCGATGGCTTGTTGTCGGGATTTGGGTGGGGCATTGCTGGTTATGATTATATACCAGAATGAAGTGCCCGCATAGGCTTTATGCTATTGCCCAAGGTGGCTATTTCGCGGTAAAATAGATACAAGGAGGATATTATATGGACGAAATATTGGCGAAGATTAATACATTGACAGAGCAGATAGACAAACGCTTTGAAGCTATGGACAAGCGCCTGAACGATCTCGAGAAAGGCCAGGCCGCTATCCGCAAAGACATCAAGAACAGCGACGACATCTTCCAGCTGTTTGAACTGAAGACCGATCATAATTTCAAGAAAGTCATGGCCACCCAAAGTGACCTCAAGGCTGAACTGGCTTCGCTGCGCACCCGCTTATTCCTCGAGGAAGACTCTCGCGAGCACGCCGACACAGTTGGCTGGGACACTCAGGACAAGAAATGGCGAGCGCTGGACAAGCGGCTGCATGTGGTTGAGGCTCATCTGGGGCTTGAGTCGGCGGCTTAGGGGCGTGATATCAGCGCGTAGCATGAATGATGAACAAGCACTCAAGCTCTACCGCCTCATCAAAGATGATATGGATGCCCTTGAGAAGCGTATGAACAATCGGTTTGACGCAGTCGAGCAACAGATTGATGATGTACGCGGGCATATTGATCATCTATATGGCGAACAACAGGCGCGTGAAATTGAAGAGAGCGCCATTGGTCATCAACTTGGTCTCCATGAAGAATGGATTGAACAGGCAGCACCCAAGGTGGGTGTAGCGTATCGGCGAGCAGCGTAGGTAGGTAGGAGGTTCGAGCCTTGGGGTCAAGTGGTGGCAGTGGCAGAAAACATTCAATGCCACGATCGCCAGCCTCAGAGCCGGAATCGAACACTGCATCGCCCAACTCAAAAACTGGAAAATCCTCAAAACCGGCTACCGAGGACCACTCCACGAACTTCCCAACATCATCCAAACGATCACAAAACTAGAACTCTACAGACTCAGCTGGTAACCCTCGTGAATAACCCCCTAAAGAGTTCAGACGGCGGATCGTTTTGAAGGTTATTGGGAAGTCTCGCATGATTAGTGACGTAGCGAAGTCTTACGGTCTGGCCACGCAAACCCTGGGAAACTTGGTGCGTCAGGTCATTGCTGGTCTCGCTTCGGTTCCGCGTTATCTCGGGAGGATCAGTTATCGCGTCGCGCTGGTGAAGTGAACCTGTTGGTGAAGTCTTTGGCTGTAAGTCCGAACGAGGCGAGTAACTGCCCGACGCCAGCCGCGTCGCGGAAGGTGTCGTTCGCAGCAAGAGCAATCGCATAGTTATGCATGGCGCTGCGGAGGGAGTCTAGCTTCTCCTTGGTGACGACACGACAGCCGATCGGGACGGCAGCCTTCTTGTCGAATACCGCGTTAGCGTGCACCAGCACTGGCGTCGCAGCGGTCTTCGTGCCGTACAGCTGCCGGAACCAGTCCATCGCGTTGGAGAGTTGCTCGGCGTGTTTCTTGTAGACCGGGTTCGACTCCTTTACTTGGTTCTTAGCTTCGATGATGTGGAAGGACCTATCAGTCAGTGCCCACAGGTTGTCTGGTCCACGGCCGGTGTCCCGCTCGGGACGCTGGCCGTTGAAGCCGATATGATCCGCCAAGTTGTGCCATGCCTGTTCGAAAGCTTCGGCGCGCACATTCCACGAAAGGTCCTCCAACAGCGCATTGACACCGAGCCGCAACTCGTTGCCGGAGGTGTAGCGTTGTTGAAGGCTGGCTGATGCCGATGCGCCTTGCTCCAGCGTCGGTGCCGACAGCTTTTCGTACTCGACGCCTTCCATAGGGCGCAGGACACTGCGATTCTTCCGGTTCGCCGACTTCTGGGTCTGCTGAGCCTGAACAGGGTTGATGTGATGCTCGTAGGCAGCGTACTGCTGCAGCACGTAGCCTTCCTCAGCCGAGCCGTCCGCGGCTTCGACTGCCCGCCGCATCGCTTTCAGCGCAGCGTTGAAATCGCCAGCGACAGCATGTCCGAAGGCTTCGCGGCTGACCACCGATAGCTTACTGACGTTGGCCTGCTCGTATCGCAGCGGCGCAAGGGTGGTACGGCTGATCTCTAACCATTTTGGATCACGGTTGAGACACTGGAGGGCAGCCTCCTTCAGCGCATCCAGGCCTGTACCTTCCAGCTGCGCTGCGATCTTTTCGGACAGCTCGAGCTGAGCGCGGGTGGCGGGGGAAAAGCAGTCGCGAGCTCCGTTCCCGTGCAGGCGCTCAGCCAGCCGGTTGCCGAGCAGGAAGATGACACAGTGGTCGTCGTTGGAGCGTGTCGCACGGCCCATCCCTTGTTCAAGCCGCTGCACCTGTCGCGCCACCAGTAGGCCGGAGCCTGCCAGTTGCGACTGGTCGACTCGTTCTGTTCCTGACATGGCCTCAGGAAGACCGTCGACCACGAGAACGTGACAGGCGTCGCCGGGGAGATCTACGCCGTCGTACCGATTAATGAGAACGGCCAGACCCAGGTCGGGGTTCTGACGCAGTTGGTCGATGCCCCGCGTCAACGTGTCCTTGGTTAGGACAGACTTGGCGTAGGGCCGCCAGTACTCCGCTCTACGCGTGCTCGGTACGATTACGACGATGTTGCGCGTGGCGGCAAGGTCGACGATGAGGTCCCGGATTTCATCGTCGGTTGCTGTGGGGTGTGTCTGCTGTGGGACGAGGATCAGACGATCACCGATATCGCCGGCATTGGCCGGCGTTATCGGATCTGCCACGGCTTTCGGGTCGGCACCTAGGTGCCTTACCAAGATGCCGTCGTCGGCGAGCGTTGCCGTCAAATAGATGCGGCGCTCGGCCTGGCTGAACCCGGTAACGATGTCGGAAGGCAGGCACGGCGCTTCGATCTCAAGTGCGTCGGAGGTAAACACCGCGCGGGAGATTGGCAGTGCATCAGCGATGAGCGGCCACGAGAACTGATAGTCGTCTTCGGTCGTCAGGGGCTGCAGGGTGGTGATGACCTCGCGCTGCTTCTCGGCCCAAGACCAATAGGGGACCTGTTGAACACCGCTGCTCGACTTTGCCTTGAGCGCAACGAATCCGGCTGGCGACTGATCTTCGAGCGTTGACTCAAACAGCGCTAGGAGCTTGTCGTAGGCGTCATGCTCGCTCGGGATAGCGAGCCGGAAGGCCTGCTCAGCCTTGTTTAGGCAAGCGTGGGCGTCATCAATGATGACAGTGTTAGGACAGCGAACTGAGGGCAATCGCCCAACGTTCCCGCCGACGCCGAAGACAGACTTTCCGTTGAACAGTTTCTGGAAGGTGTCAACCAAGATGGCTGACCCTTGGGAGTAGGCGAAGGTTTTGGGGTCGTTAACCACGCAGATACCAAGTTTGTTGGCCTCGGCGATGACTTGGTCTACGAGGTATTTATCGGGGACCAGATAGGCGACGGGACCGTTACCTTCGGCGAGTGAACTCTTGGCGATGAGCAGACCGACGACAGTTTTACCCCCACCGGTGTTGAGTTTGACCACCACGTCTCGCTGTGACCGCCGAGCGAACCACTTCTCTAGGACCTGATCCTGTGGGCCCCGGAGGAAATTCATTCCGGGCGGTTTGGTAGGAAGCGCGTTGAAGATGTCGCGCGGGTCGATGAGTTTATCGGCAGTACGCGGCTGCTTCAACGCTCCGAAGTCGATGGCCATAGTCAGATGATATCCCACCTCAATGATCTTTGGGAGCCCCTACAACGGCGCAGGAGCTTTGGGTGTAGGTCAACGAGTCGAACTCGCATTTGTGGGGTCTATTCTGGGCTGGCGTCCGGCGCCGAGGGGTATGTGGTGGAGTTCGGGATTAGACGTGATGAACAACTCGAAGTTGATCGAGTGGAACGCCTTGGTGTCAAGTGGTGGAAGCAACAAGTAGGCGTTCGTATGCTTCGCGTCGGGGTTGGGCCATCCCAGGGCTGTTCTGGGGCGTCCACCCAAGTTCTTCGGCGATGGCGCCTGTGGTAGGGCTGGTGTGTGGTGATCTGGGTGCCTTTGGGGCAGGATGCTCACAGATTCAGTCCGTTGGTGTTCTCGTTGGTTCCCCGTTCCCATGGAGAACGAGGATGAGCGAAGTACACCTTCATGTCGGTTGCCAGGGTAAGTGCGGCATGACGGGCCATCTCCGCAACCGTGATCCCAGGTCAAGGAACCCCGCATCACATCTGGGATGGTGTCGGTTGTGATCGATCAACACATCACACAAACCCTCGGAGTTCTTCCCTAATGGCAGAGCCAGGATCGTCACGAACCGGGTGGTGCGTTCTACCAGGGTCGCTGCCGCTGAGGTGCCATGGGCCCCGATGATCAGGTCACCCTCCCAGTGCCCTGGGACCCTACGATCAGCCACATCCTCGGGGCGGTCATCAATGCTGACCATCCCCACGATCGGATGGGTGCGTTGCCTTACTGGGTGACGCGGCCGGCGTCTGGTGCGTCTGGAGCACAGGCATGACGCCTGTGACGGGCCAGTTCTCCTTTCGGGAGGGCATAGAACCCTGGTGTAGACGGCCTCGTGGGACACCAACTACTCCCTTCAGCGCTCGGGGAGCCCTTGCACGGTTCAAGACTGCCATCACAAGCCTCCGCCCGGAGTCTCCCGACGATTTGGCGGGGTGTCCTGGAACGCTTCAAATCCGCCAGCACTCGGGCCTTGAGGACCGGATCGGCATCGATCTTGCGGACCTTCGGTCTGGTCCGGCGTTTCAGGCGTGTTTCGCATCAGCTGCCACACGGGCTGATACCCACACTTCCCACCGTTGCGGCGTATCTCCCGAGATACCACAGAGACCGATCCACACGATCCGGTCCGCGGTCCGCCGCAGCGAGCAACCTTCCTACCAACCCTCTTAGCGATAGCCGCCCGGTCCCGTAACCGTGCAGCATACGCCGCACCAACAACCCCCTCCCTGACAAGCACTGTTACTACGACCCTATGACCTGACTTGGCTCATTTAGTGTTGTTCCTGTGTGTTGTGGATGGCGTTGAGCCAGGTTTGGGTGTTGTTGGGGATGGGGTCTTCAGCGGTGACGATGGTGTCGCCGGCTTGGATGTCGATGGTTCGGTAGCGGCGTAGTGTTTTGACCAGGGTCTTCAAGCTGACTTTGGTGGTGGCCTCCAACCAGCGAGCGACGGCGAGGGCGGCGAACACGATGGTGAGGTGGGCCTCGATCGAGTCCTTCAAGTGGTGGTAGATCGGGCGGGCTTTCAGATCGGATTTGCTCATCCGGAACGACTTCTCGATCTGCCACAACTGGTGGTAGGCGCCGATCACGTACTCCGGCCTCGGGTCAGCCAGGTTCGTGATGTATCCCTTCCAGCCAGCCAGCGCTTTGGCTTCCAAGTCCCGGTTCACCGATTTCTGTGCGCCGGTGAGGGTGATGAACCGGTTCCGTTTCACCGGGATCTTCCCCGCGACCACGCGTTCGGCCTTGCTGACCTGCTCGCTGATACCGCGCAACGTCCGGCGTGCACGGTCGGCCCGGTACTGGTAGTAGATCGTCTCTGTCACCGCTGCCCCGGCCGGGCCCCTCGACCAGGGTTGAGTCAGGATCAGCCCGTCAGGGGGCTGCTGGCCGGAATGAGTCTTCAGCCACTCCCGCACGATGTAGGGGACCTCGGGAATCTTCTGACCCACGATGAACCGCAACCCCGCCCCGGACAACGCCCGCAGGTTCCCATCAGACAACATGCCCGCATCAGCCACCACCGTTATCTCCGGCAGGGCGTGAGCGGCCTGGAACGCCTGGAGCGACGGGATGATCGTGGTCGTCTCCGCACGGTTACCCTCGAACGCCTCCACCATCAACGGGAACCCCCGCGCGTCGGTCAACAACCCGATGGTGATCTGGGGTTCCAAGCGGCGTTGTTTGCTGTATCCGGGTTCCCGGAACCCGTCCCCAGCATCAGTCTCAAAGTAGAGCGTGCTCACGTCGTACAACACCAAGGTGGCAGGCCCCAACCCCACATGCGCTGCGCACGCGGACGCTATCTGCTGCCGCCACGCCGGCTCGGCATACACGGCGAGCCGACGCTTCACCGTCGCGTAGCCGCAAGGCCGAACCCCGATCTCTTCGAGCACCCGCAGGGTCTCCAATTTGCTGGCCGGCTCGATCAACCGGCCCAGCACCAACTGCTTGAAGACCTCGTCACCGCCACTGGCGGTATCGAACCCGAGCCGTTCAAACCCGACCGACAAAGCATTCCACAAGTGCCCCGCCCGCGACCGCCGGATCGGTAGCGCCCGCCGTCGTGGCCGCCCGTCCCCGAAATCGAACTCGTCCTGGCCAGCAGCGATCATGCGTTGCCGCGCCACCGCTTTCAACACCTCAACATCCTCCGGCGTGTGCGCCGACCCGATGTGATCCATCGACCGCGATCCACGAGACGACGACCACACCACCTGAACCGCTGTCGCCCCCGACGCGGTCTTCACCGTCCTCACATACGGACTCACCCCAACAGGCTAAAACACCCCCGATTAGTGCACACCACACCAACCAAAACCCCTAGCCAACACCCCCTCCAACCCCAAAACACCAAACATGAGCCAAGTCAGGAACAACCCCCTCCCTGACAAGCACTGTTGCTACGACCCTATGACACCACCAACCACAGTCAACACCATCGCAGGAATCATCTTCGGGATTCTGTGAGGCTTATTCACAGCCATCCTCAAGTGCGCTCTGACTAGGGATTTCGCTGGTCGACGCGTCGCCTGTGAATAAGCCTCTGTGAATAAGCATCGTGGTAGAAAAAGACTTGGAGATGGCTGTTAAATAGGTTCAAAAAATTACTTATTGATGTAGCGATCTGGCATAAGATCCAATACTTCTATAGGAATAAAGGGATTGCGGACCACGCGAAGTGTCTGTTCAATGTAAGCCATATGATTTATCAGGCCGGGGATAATAGGGGAAAACTTGGCCATTTCGTCAGAAGAGCTTATCCAGCAGAAATCCTCAAGTTCATCGTTCAGTTGGATTTTATCTGAAAGCGCATTGACGCAAAAATGTGCAGCCGCACGTTTCCCCAAGGACGAGTAGCTGTCGACGTAGAAAGCACTATCAAATTCTAACCCAACTTCTTCGGCCAATTCACGAGCTAGCGCCTGTGTGAGCGTTTCGCAAGCAAATTTACCATTACTATTTTCGTAAAATTGAACGCGCCCACCAGGAAACGCCCAGAAACCGGCAAGAGGATCCTCATTATCGGCCCTAGTCCGTCGCACTAAAAGATATTTTCCTTGGTAATGAACTGTGCCCGTTACGGTGATTCCTTTTGCTTCGTTATTCATGTGTATCCTTAAGGAGAACTGAAATTGCTTTCCATAGAATAATATTATCACAGTTAGCTCGGTTTTCCAATAGGGCTCGGGATTGCAGTTCTCGAGTAAGAGCATTTTTGCCTCTAGAGATCCGCATCCCGTAACCATTAGATGAAATTACATTCCAGCCACGTGAACATATTTCAGATAGGCTTGGATTTCTCATACGCTCAGGCTTTTTCTCTATTGCTACCTCGCCCTGTGAAGGTATTACGGGAGATACCCTAATAACTCTCCGACCGATACGGATATATTCCCAATTATGAATTAGCCGGGTCGCTTCAACGTCGTAGTTGCGGCACTGTGCCGGCTCGTCGATTGATACGGATAGAAGTTCCCCTTCTCGCCAGTCGTCAATTGTATTATCGTCAAACCAATTTGACAGCAAACCCCTTTCGAAATAGGGAGTCTTATACCTCACGCTGGTAGTAGACGGATCAAATGAACCCAAACCGCTCAAACGTTTGAAGACATATTCTCTGATTGCTTTTGATGATTTCGACGACAGAGGGCGCGGCAAAATAATATGGACTATTGACCCCACAGCTATTTGTGGGAGCAAATTTTCAAGCCAACCAACATAGCTTTCCATGTGCCATGGAGGATCTAGAAAGTACTGCCCTTTAGTAGGCTCTTCCAGCTTGATTGAATCGGCTGATTCATGCAATCGCCGTATATTTTTATCGAGATTGATCCACGGACTAATGTCAATCAATTTACTTGGTCGACCAAGCGAACTTAAAGAAAAAGCGATACTCGGACATCCGACTAGCGTCACGGGCAATGAGCAGAGCGCCGCCTTTTTTGCAAGCGAGTCTGATGTTTCTTTAGTGAAATACCATTCAGATGTCGCGAAGTCTTCCTCGGCAATTCTAATAGGAAGAATTTCTATTAATCCAGGAATAAGCGCAGGCTGCATTTTTTCAGAGAGCTGAAGTAGTTCAGCAACGATACCCGGAAAAGCTCCTAAAGGAGAGTAATCAGCCGCGTTAAATCCACTAGCAAGTTTACTTGGAGGGTTGTCGGTGATTTCCCGAATGATTTGACGATGATACTCATCGATGGATGAAGTAGCTTTACAGATTGAATCACGCAGAGATATCATTCGCAGTCACCTCGTCAAGTAACCATCCGTGGGAAGATCGGTTTCATAAATTACCTCTACATTCCCAAGGGTATGATGTAGGGAGACTGTTCTGAAGTTAAATCGAGGCCCCTCAAACCTAAACAAGTTAAACGACAGATGAGATTCCTTTGGCCTCCAGCTGCATCCAGCCGACCCAGCGCTAAAAATCTCAGTAAAGAATGGTTTGCTTGGATCTTTGTTTGGATTTTTGTTTGTGCTATAGATAGCACTTCTAGAAGCAAACACTCGGTGGCTATAAGCATGCTGATGGCCACACAGAACCCCCCGCACCTTCCACCGGGTACAAAGATCTAAAATTCTGGACTGATCGACCATAGTTGATATTATACCATCAGGTCCTCTGTCGTCTATGCTGCGCCTGCCTTTCCTCCCGCCATTGTCGTCGTAGTTTTTGATATGATCGATTTCGACGGAAGACAGTAGGTGGTGATGGAAAACCATGAAAGAAAGAGGGTTGACTGCGTCAGCTTTGTCATGTGCACTTTTCATGGTCATTAGGTGTTTCAGGGGCTCGGTTCCAAACCAGCCAAACTCGGAAACTCTTTGTTCCCGTAGGGCTGTAGAGTCTGCCTGTAAAATCATTATGTCATTCTCGGGCAATTTAAATTTGCGAACGAGCGATATGCCCGGATCCTCATAAAAGATTGCTTTGAGAAACTTTCGATATTCTGTTTCAGCACTCTTCTGTCGATCGGTGAGTGGACTATCATCAGTTCTAGGAGCCTCTTCTTGATTTTTGGCTTGGTAACGACGAACGTCGTGATTTCCCGGGACTACTACAAGGCTATTAGGACTGTTTCCTGTGAGCTCAAAAAGCGCGCCTAGAAAGTTGACTGGTTCTGTAAAATCTCCTTTATCTGGGCCTTGGTCAATCAAATCCCCTGAAACAACAATGGGGCCAATTTCTTTTGGGTCAACTTGGATCTCTGATAGAGAATGTTTGATTCCTTGAAGCAGCGTAATTCCAGATTGCTTCGGGTGACTCTCGCAGTGCCATTGATGATGGCTGCCAAAATGTAAATCAGATAGATGAAGCATGTATAGCTTATCCATCTCTACAAGCTTTAGAACCTGGAGATCCTCTGGGGAATTAAGCCAGTGTATTCCTAAGTCATAGGCGGTAAACTCTCTGAATCTTTTTTTTAATTCATCGATCTGCGTCGTTTTTCTGAGAGGAGTTGACTCGTTGCGTTTTACATTACTTCCGTCGATTCGCTGTATTCCTGTTAACTTAAGCCAAGCAGGGTATTCCTGACCCCTATAGTATGAAGGGGTGTGGTCAGGTTCTGGGCTCATGAAAGAATTTCCATTTTCAGTTCTTACTTCCTCTACTTGGGCCACATAAGCCCTTTGCAAAGAAGAATTAAAAAAACCAATTTCAACTGGCCCGGAAGCTGTGAGCTGCGACAAAGCTTCGATATGGTAAGGAATTTGATCTGCCGGAGCAGTAGAGCGCCACCAAGCCCACCAGCAATACCCTGCAATTTCGATCACCTTGCAATGCTCCTGAATAGTGCCATCGGGAGCAGAACTCATATTGCGATCGCTAAATTTCATCACAACAGGGAGAGGTTCTTTAGATGAAGATTCTTTCGACATATGAAACCTATCCGATCTAAAATCAAAAATTACACTTACCTGCAAAATATGCAATACGTTGTTTGGCGAATAAAGCTGGTGTCAAAAATCGGCTACGCTTAAACTCCGTCCTGCTGGGGGTGGTGCAATGTTGACAGCAATTGTTCGGATGGAACTACTTTAGAATTAATCTAAATAGTTCCCTGCTTATTGCATCTCAGTATACCACTCCCACGCCATCCCGTAGTACAGCCCGCCGTAGGCGTCGTGGAAGTCCGCGGTGATGGTGTTGTTATGGCTTGTCAGGGTGAGGGTACGGGTGTGGTGGGGGTCGTCTGGGGTGCCGGGGCGTTCTAGGGCGGTGAGGCCGTGGAAGGCCCAGGCGTGGTGGGGTTGGGGTCCAAGGAAAGTGACATCAAAGCGGACGAAGCGGGTGGGCTCGTGGAACGCCAGGCTTTCTTCGGTCAGCCAGTAGGGCTCCTGGGGATCGGGGTTGCAGATACGGAAGGCTAAGTCGTAGGTGTGGCCGCGACGCATCGGGGTGTGGTGCCAGAACTGGTGTTGCCAACCTTCAGAGAGTTGGTGACTACGGACCTGCCAGTGAGGACCAAGGGGGATAGGAGGTTCGGGGTAGCTCATCACCATGGTGACGTAGGCCACGTCATCGAATAGAGCGAACAGGCGGTAGCGCTGGATGGACTCGAGGTGACGACAGTCACGGACGAAGGTGGAGACGTGAACGGCGTGCTGGACAAAGCCATTGTGGTGTTCGGGGATACGAATCCCGGCTGGGGATTTCGGGTACCAGCCGGTGAGGAGTTGCCGGAGAAGGCGCTCGATGGCGGCGCTGTCGCGGTCAGCAACCGCTTCCCGACCGATCCCTAGCCGGTGCCCTGCTGCGCTGCGTCGTGCCGCCAAGGTGGTGTTGGTGGTTGACGGATCGAGATTGAAGACTTCCAGCAGCAGTGTGGCGTCTTCGTCGTGGAGGGAGTAGATGGCAGAGATCAGGCGTTCCTTCAGAACTGACTGGGGCTCGTGGGCGCTGTTTGTGCCGCCGCCGAGGATACTCACCAAGGCTGGGCGAGAGGCCAGGCGTTGTGGGGTGTAGCCACTGCCCTTACGTAGGTACAGCAGATCTGCTCGGACGTCTTCTGGTTGGAAGCGTGGCATGGCCGGTGTAGTCACCCCCTTCCTAGTTTGGCCGGGTACTGCTTGCGTCTGAGGGATTTACCCCGACGTCACGTTGAGGCGTCTTCCAAGGCGTCTCTATCCCCTCGGGCTCCAATTCTGCCTCGGTTTGACTCCAACTCTGCTCGTGGGTCTCGTATCCGGAGCTGGCGGCTCCTAGCGTCGAAGACATCCCCTGAGGGTTGCTTCCCAAAGTGAACGTTTTCTACAGGCAGAAAGCGGGCATCCCGGGGCGAGTGGAAGGAGTTATGTCATGTCAGATCTCATCCCTACGTCTTCTGCCACTACTGGTGGTTTGGTTTCTGGCGGCGGTGCGCCGTCGGTGTGGACGGCTCAAGGTCGGGCGTTGTCTCGGCTGGTGGCGAGTAGTGAAATGCAGGTGGCCCGGTTGGCTGCGGCGGCACATGTGGAGTCGGCCAAGCTGGATGCGCTGGATCACGTGACTCAGCGGGCTATGCAGGGCGCTGCGTTGGTGGCGCAGTTGGAGGGCCAGCTGGCGGAAGCAGTGCCGGCGGCGGCGTTCCGGCTGGCGCAGATCGGGCAGGCCCACACCCTGGCCATGGTCGGTGAAGTTCACAACTTCTCCCGGCGGGTCCAGTGATGACCCCGTTGATCTCCGCTGCAATGCTGCTGGATTTTTCCGGCATTGTGGGTGCATTGCCCAGCTGGCTGCTGGTCGGTCTCGTCGTGGTCGGCGCTGCCGGAATGTGGTGGTTGCTGGCGGGTCTTCGGAATATGGTCGAGGCCCGCCGGCGGGAGAAGCAGCGCTGGCGTATGGCGGCCACGCAAACCTTGGCCGAGGCTCGTATTCAGCAGGCCACTAGTTTGGCGGTGAGTCAGCTGTTGGCGGCTGCTGGCAGTGAGCTCACCGATCCCGGAACTCGGGAACGTGGCCGCCATGGCTGACCTTCCGTCTTCCCTCATGGACAAGCTCTTTGGCTGGTGCCTCTCCCTGTTTCTGGCGGCGCTGGCGCTTTACGGGGCGGTACAGCTCATCTGCGCTATCTGGCCGGTGCTGGTCATCTGCCTGATCGTTTGCGTGGTGGCTGTGGGGATAGTGCGGCTGGTCGGATGGCTGGCGCGGTGCTGGTGGGGATTGTAGGTGTCGTGTATTTCACAACAGCAGTTTTCGTGTCCCGTAATTGCTGTTGTACCAGGGATGTGACCTGTCCGGTCGGGCGTAATGTGTCCGACCGGACGGTTGCCCCCGAGAACGTATTCCGTCATAAATCGAGGGGTAGACCAGCGCGTGTCGCCCCGGTGTTTTCATCTCGAATCCGAGGTCCAGGGTGACGCGGTCACACGCGGCCTGCGGAAAGGAGGAGTTCATGAATAATATCACTAACCCTTCGAACCGGACTGGTCGTGTGCCGTCTGTGTTCCGCACCATTCTGGCAGATCCGCCCTGGGATATTGGGCAGAAGGGTCGCCATGGCGCATCGGCGCATTATCCGGTAATGAGCCTGAAGCGAATCAAGCGGTTGCCGGTAGCTCAGCTGGCGGAGGCAAACGCGCATTTGTATCTGTGGGTTATCAACGGAGGGATCCGTGAAGGAATCGACGTCATGGAGGCGTGGGGTTTTACCTACCGGTCGCCGCTGACGTGGATCAAACCGCGGATGGGCTTGGGGGCTTACTTGCGGAACCAGACGGAGCATCTGCTGTTCGGGACGCGCGGCCAGGCGCCGGTTAAGTTCCGTGGTCAGGGGACGTGGCTGTACGCCCCAGTGCAGGAACATTCCCATAAGCCGGAGGAACAATACGCCATTATCCAGCGACTGTCGGATGGCCCCTACCTCGAGTTGTTCGCCCGTCGTCGCCAGCCGGGCTGGTTTGTCTGGGGAAACCAGATTGACGCTGACATCCAGATCCCGGGATATTCGGTGCCCAGCGATACGACACCGCGAGACGGAGGTCAGCAATGACTAATCGTCAGATCAGGCGTCGCCGTGATCGCCAGCCCCGCCGGATTCGTGTGCGCACCAAACGCCGCGACCAGATCGACTACGACGCACTGGCCCGGGCGGTGCTGGAACAAGCCGCGATGGATGACCACGATGCACGCGCTGCCACGTCGGACAGAGCTGCCGCGTCTCATTCCAACTCAGAACGGAGTGCCTCATGATCAGCTGGCGGCAGATTCATTGGCCACGCCCGCTGTCGATGGCCGGGTCGGTGGGTTTGTTGACGCGACTGGCCAGCGATGACCGGCGCGGCGCGGTGGTGTGGGAGGCACGGGCCGAAGCCGGACGAGTGCGGTACCTGCTGGGTGCTGAGACCGCGGATGTGCTGGAGATCGAGAGTCTGCTCGCACCACTCATCCCCGGCGTTGTTGTCACCGATCTGAAGCGGCCGCGATCGGAGGTTGCCCGCTGCGGGCGGGTGCAGATCAGACAGCGCTCATTGGCTTTGGCGCTGGATGGCAGCGAACAGATGGTGACGGCGCTGCTGGCGGCCCTGGCCAGTGCTACCGCTACCGATGACGTATTGGTGGTGCAGGTGGTGCTGGGTGCGGCGCTGGCGCCGGAGATCATCACCGCAGCCACGGAGGACCCGACGATGCCGTTGTGGCGCAAACTCTTTTACGGTCCGCAGCCGGCCAGCGCCGAGGTGCGTTCTCGGATGCGCGGTAAATGCGACCAGTTCCGATTCCGGGCAGTGGTGCGGATCGGTGCCTCGGCGGCCACGCCGCTGCGGCGTCGTCTGCTCGTTTCGCGGGTGCTGGCGGCCTTCTGTCAACTACAAAGTGGTGGCACCCGGGTGCGGCTGGTACCGGATCGACCGGATGCCATCGACAATGCGTCGGCGCCGCTGTGGCTGCCGCTGCGCTTGACGCCTGCCGAAGCGTTGGCGTTTGCGGCCTGGCCACAGGGCGAGGCCGAACTGCCCGGGTTGCCCGCTGCCCATCCCAAGCCCGTCCCGCCACCTGTCTGTTACCACCCGCCTGCTGAGCGGGTGTTTGCGACCAGCACGGCACCAGGTACCAGCCAGCCGATCGGTATCGCGATCGGTGATGCCTGTCGCCATACCCATATTCTCGGCCCGACCGGTACAGGTAAGAGCACCCTGCTGCTGCACCTGATCAAGGCGGATCTGGCCGCTGGGCGTTCCGTCGTCCTGATCGACCCCAAGCGCGATTTGGCGATGGACACCCTGGCGCTGATGCCGCCCCAGCGCCACCGCGACGTGGTGGTGATCGACCCGATGCTGCATCACCCGGTGGGTATCAATCCGCTGGCCACGACGCCAGAACGCCGCCCGCTGGTTGCCGACAGCCTGCTGGCCCTGTTCCGGGGGCTGTTTCCCTCGGCGTTCGGGCCGCGTACCTCGGACGTGCTACATGCCTCGCTGCTAACCCTGATGCACGCGCCCGATGCCACCATCGTCCAGCTGCCCCAATTGTTGACCGATCCCGGATTCCGGCGGTCGTTGACTAAGCGAATCACCGACCCGGTGGGGTTGGGATCATTCTGGGCACAGTGGGAGGCGCTGAGCCCGGCCCAGCAGGGACAGGCCATTGGGCCGGTCATGTCCCGGCTGCGCCAGTTCGTGCTGCGTCCCGGGCTGCGGGCGGTTCTTGACCAACCGCGTCCCCGGTTCCAGCTGTCGCAAGTGTTTCGGACACCCACCGTTCTCATCGTCACCCTGAACAAGGGGCTGCTGGGGGAGCAATCGGCGGCGTTGCTGGGCTCGTTGGTGGTCAGTCAGCTGTGGCAGCTGAGCCTGGCCCAAGCCGCGCTGCCACCCGAAGCCCGGCGGCCAGTGTCACTGTTCCTCGATGAGGCCCAGAACTTTCTCAAACTCAATGCCGACCTGGGTGAGGCCCTGGAGCAATCCCGCTCGCTCAAGGTTGCCTGGCACCTGGCGCATCAATTCCGACGCCAGATGCCGCCCGAACTCATGGCCAGCATCGACGCCAACGCCAGAAACAAGATCGCCTTCACCCTCGACACCGCCGACGCCGCCAGCCTCGCCAAGGACGGCGCCCTGGCACCAGAAGACTTTGCACAGCTCGGCCCATACGAGATCTACGCCTCACTGCTCTCGCGTGGCCAGCAGACCGGTTGGTTCTCCGGCCGTACCCTGCCGCCACCCAAGCAATGTGCCTCGCCGGCAGCCATCATCGCCGAGAGTCAAGCCCGCTACGGTCGCGTGACCGACGAGCCACTGGCACCACACAGCGAGCCGGTCAACCAGCGAAAAGACATGGACGACGAGCCGTTTGGGCGCACCGATCTGGAGGCCTCATGAGCGGCTATCGCCTGAGGCTGGGTCATCCGCTCTCCCGTCCGGTCGCTACTCCGGCCGCAGCAGTCAACCGCTGCATATCACCGCGGTGGATGGGGCGTATCGCCGCGATACGGGAGACGACTGTCATGCATCATGCATGTGACATCCACCGCCTGCGAACCGGGACCGTGGGGAGGCGCCGATGATCAAGCAGCCTCGCGTCAGCCGCTGCGATCTGCATCAGCTTGCGGATCGCCTCAGCCAACGAGACTGGAACATCCTCCACTTCATCAACCGCCATCGCTACGCCACTACCGGGCAGCTGCGCCGCCTGTACTTCGCGACGCACGCCACCCAATCTGCCGCCACTCGGGCCTGCACCCGCGTCCTCGGGCGACTGCTCAAGTTGCGGCTGCTCACTCAGCTGGAGCGACGCATCGGCGGCGATCGCCATGGCTCGGCTGCCTTCATCTGGTGTCTGGACGTGGTGGGGGAGCGATTGCAGCGTCTCGCAGACGGCAAGCGACGGCGCTTCCATGAACCTTCGTTTTTGTTCTTGCAACACAGCCTGACCATCACCGACATCCACGTTCAACTGGTCGAGGCCGAACAAACCGGCTGTTTCAACCTCACCCAGGTCGCCATCGAGACCGAAGCCTGGCGGCCCTATCTGACGCCCCACGGCGTGACCACCCTCCTCAAGCCTGACATGATGCTTAGCCTCGCCAACCACGCCTACCGCGACTACTGGTACCTCGAGGTCGACCTGGCCAGCGAATCACTTCCCGTCCTGATGCGTAAATGCCACGCCTACGAGGACTACCGTCACACCGGCCAAGCCCAGCAAGAACACCAGGTCTTTCCGCGGGTGCTGTGGGTGATGCCTACCCCGGAGCGCATCACCCGACTCAAAACCGCTATCGCCGCCGATCGGAGATTACCCGACCGACTCTTCGTCTTCACCACCCCAGCGGCGCTCATTCCCACACTCCGAGAACCGCCGTAACCAAAACTTCGATAACGCCAATTCCTCAACCATCTCGAAAGGAGGGCTATGTATCTATGAAAATATATAAGCCGCTTGGGCAAGTAAGTGATCCTGGTAGGCAAATCCGAGTTCCAATTCAGGGAATGGGCGTGGCTGGAGCTGCCTCAGTAACATCTATAACATTGCCGAACGAGGCAGCAGATATTGCTTTTCTTGATGGTAATTCGCTTGCTGCTGGCTGTCGGAAAGCATTGCTCGCCCCGCGGAGGCTGGACTTTTTCGTCCAAGAGAGCGTCAATAGAAGAAGGATATGAGTCAAAATCAGGCAGAAAGGAGAACGCCACATGTCACCAAGCAGCCCACCCAGCCCCGTCACGACACCGTTCAGGCGACGTCGCCGAACCTCCCTCGGGGACTTCAACCAACTTCTGGGTCTGGACGGCGTCGTCCCCTTGACCAGCGGCGACATTCCCGAAGGGTCGGAGGCGGTGCTGTACCTGCGGGTGTCGACAGCCCGGCAGATGAACACCGCCATCGACATCGACGAGGACGGCAACTCCATTGCCACCCAGCGTGAGGTTGGCACGAAGCGCTGTCGTCGCCTGAACGCACCCATCGCCCGCGAGTTCGTCGAGCCGGGCAACTCTGCCCAGTCCATCGCCAAACGCCCGGTCTTCCGCGAGCTGCTGCGCTACGTCGAAGCCACCCCGCAAATCGGCTACGTGGTGATCTACATGCGCTCCCGCGCGTTCCGCAACTACACCGATGCCGCCATCGCCAAGCGCGTCCTGGCGGCCATGGGCGTCAAGCTCATCTCTGCCAAGGAGGAATTCGGTGAGGGGTACATGGCTGATGCCATGGAGGCCATCACTGACATCATGAACGAGGTGCAGGTCCGGCAAAGCGGCGAGGACATCTCGAACAAGATGCATCACAAGGCCCAGAACGGCGGCACGACCGGGCGGGCCAAACTTGGTTACTTGAATGTGCGCAAGGACTTCGACGGGCGGTTGGTCAACACCATTGATATCGACCCAGAACGCGCACCGCTGATTCGGTGGGCGTTTGAGCAGTACGCCACGGGAGAGTACAGCCTGACGGCGCTCACCGATGCTCTAGAACAGCAAGGACTGACCACTCGACAGACGAGTCGTTGGCCGCAGCGGCCGCTGTCGCGCAGCCAGTTGGCGGCGATCCTGCGTGATCCGTATTACATCGGAAAGGTGACGTTCAAGGGAGAGATCTATCCCGGCCGCCACGAGGCCTTGATCAGCCCTGAGCTGTTTGAGCGGGTGCAGCGAGTCCTGGAAGTACGACAACACCGTAACCAGCGGGACTGTCGCCATAGCCATTTTCTGCGTGGTTTGATGCAGTGCGGCCGCTGCTACGGGGCTGGCCGGGCTAGTCAGTTGATCTATTCGCGGCCGGTCAATCGTGCTGGGCGGGTGTATGAGTACTACACCTGCACCAATCGTGCTGGTTGTGGTTTGCCGCACCTGCCGGTCGCGGAGGTTGAGGATGCCTTGGCGCGTGAGGTCACTGCGCTGCGCATTCCCGTCGAGGAGGTTGCAGCGCTGCGGCAGCGGGTGGCAGATAGCTTGGAGCATCATCAGGCCACGGAACAGGAAACCAAGCGGCGGTTGAAGAAGGAGCTGGGCCGCCTGGATGTCAAGGAGGAACGGCTGCTGGATCTGGCTGCGGACGGTGGGCTGGTCGGTAAGAAGCTACGTAAAAGGCTCCGTGATCTTCAGACGCGTCGGGCTGTGGTTCGGCAGCAGTTGGAGTGCACTGATGAGCAGCTGCGTCGTGAAGCCGATACCGTGCTGGCCTACCTTGACCTTCTGGCTGACCCTGGTAGGTTTTATGAGCTGGCCAGTCCGGGGGTGAAACGTAAACTTCTGACTGCTTTCTATGCCCAGATCTGGCTCGATGATGACCAGCACACCCTTCAGCCCGTTGCTGAGCCGAGGGAGATCGTGACTCGACTCCACCAGGCGGCCCGCTGTGCCGGGGGTGGAATCCAGAGCTCTTGCCCCGCGGCTCGGACGGTGTCCCACCACGTCGAGGGTGGGTCACTGAGGTCACGTAGCAACGTGAAACTAGCCAAAGAGAGCGAAAACATGGCTGACGGGGCCGCGTCCGTCGAGGCGGCTGTTGGTTCGGGTGATGTGTCTCTCACCCCTGTTACATCGACAAAAACGCCCCCGGAGCGGAACTCCGAGGGCGCGTGTTCGAACAAGATGAGTGTGGTCGGGGTGAAAGGACTCGAACCTTCGACCTCACGGTCCCAAACCGCGCGCGCTAGCCAACTGCGCCACACCCCGAGAAGCTAATCTCGATACTCACTCCGCTCCATTCTACCACACTTTACACATTAAATACAGCAATAATTAGTGATTTCAGTTAATATATAATTGTACTCTCTCATTATCATGCCTAATACTAATCACACCACCCACACAACTCACCGCCGACAAATGATATATCTCTATGCCATTGTCTGCGTGTATCTCATGTTGCCTATCCTCATTTGCATCGGTGTCATTCCTTGGAATATGAAATTCGTGGCACTTATAGTCGGTGCAGTGATGATGTATATATTAATGCGAATTCTCGGCAATACGCATAGTGACATCGGTATTACGCGGCAACGTACCATCTATTCGCTAAAAACCGTGCTGCCGATAACCATAATCCTCATTATCGCGGCTGGGCTATTCCTGCTCCTCGAAAAACCTCGATTCTCACCAACCGAAGGAATAGGGTTTTATGTATTTTATATTCTCATCTCGTGCCCGGCGCAAGAATTGTTATTCCGCGGCATCCTCAGCCGTATGCTGCAAGAACTACGGCTACACCGGGCGTTGGAGCTTGGCGTAGCAGCCGCCCTTTTCGGTTACGCACATATCATCTACGGCGATATGCTCACTGTTGTTGTCATGAGCATCGTCGGCCTTTTCTGGTACCGAGCGTACCAGCGCTCATCAAACCTCATCGGCGTAACGATAAGCCACGTGGTACTTGGTGTGATGACGATTGCTCTAGGGATTATCGATTAATATTAGCCATCCTCTTTTGTTTAATGGTCAATAAGATGGGGGATGGATTGGCCAGAGCCACCTCCCGGGAAGGAATTGTGGGATCCCCCAGGAGGGATTGAAGTCTATGTGCATTCAGGACTTTCTGAGGCCTATGGAGTTGATGAGACTGTCGGTATGGATAAAGTAGTCTCGGAGGATAATATTCGTAGAGCCAGGGCATGCCGGGAGATTGGTGATCAGATTGAACAGGGGCTCATTGACAAGAAAGAGGGTTACCGAAGGATCGGTGAATTGCTTTTAAGTCGCGACCACTTTTTCACCTCAGAAGAAGAACTCGCCGAGCGAGGAATCAGTATGGCAGCCCTGATCAAGATCGCAGAGCGCAGAGATGATCCGGTAGATGATGGGTATGGTGGCTATTCTACTGGGGATTCCGCACATGAATAATGCGCCAAACCAATCTCATCAACCTCGACCGAAGCAATCCCCGTGTCTGCTAATGAGCGGAGTTCCTCTCTTGTCTTTGCTACGGGGTTGGTAGTAAGGAAGGCTATCCTCCCCACATCACCTGATTCACCAGCCATGAGGGCTTGAAGCGCGTTCACATATCGTCCCCTCATCGGATGCCTTAGAGGCAGTTGACGAACTTGAACGGCCAGCAATGCCGCTGCTGCCAGTAATCTTTGGTCCCTCTCGTGCTGCGGGTGAGGTGACTCTACGGTTTGGCCAGGGATCTGGTCATCAATGTCAAGATTATCAGGGCGCCCCTCACGGCGTGCCTTTCTCTTAAGGCTGCCTCCTTCGACGATGGGCACCCTGAAACACTTACTATTCTCGATGGCTGCATGACGACGCTCGGACCCATTGGATTCTCTTCGGGGGTTATAGTGGTTCTTCCTTTCATTTCCCAGCTATTATTACACAATTCACATTAGTCTTCAAGGGCACAATGTCTGCCTTGGCAAACTAGCTGCTTCAGGGTAAGATATATCGTATGAAATACACGAAACCATACGTTCCACCGACGCTCACCGTTGATGCAGTGATATTTCAGATTAGTAACGACACTCTAGAAGTCCTGCTCCTAAAGCGCCCCAATGAGCCTTTCAAGGGTGAATGGGCGCTACCCGGCGGATACAACGCCAAAGGTGAGACGACGATAGCCGCACTGAGACGTATTGTTACCCAAAAAACAGGCGTGGATGTCGAAAGTGACTTGAGCTACATTGAGCAACTCTACACCTTTGACACAGTTGACCGTGACCCACGAGGACATGCTGTATCAGTGACGTACCTCGGGTGTGGACGCGCTATCATGCTCGACGAGGCGACGTCACATGCAACATTTTTTGATGTACATAATCTACCGCCGCTGGCTTATGATCACGCCAGCATTGTTGAATACGCCAGAGAACGACTGATCGCCAAGCTAACATACACGAATGCTGTGTCGGCATTTCTGGGGCGGCGTTTTACCCTGACCCAACTACAGAACGCCTATGAAATTATCTTTGATCGTGAATTTGATAAGCGTAATTTTCGCAAAAAATTCCTCAGCCTCAACCTCATTCATGAAACCAACGAGCTGTGGCGTGACGGCGCACACCGTCCAGCAAAACTATACGAATTTAATTCCCAGAATCTCGAGACGTTATCGCGGAGCTTTGATTAGCTAATATCACCAAGCCAGGGGCAGGATAGGGTATCGATTTTTTATATTATTTTACCAATTAGTGTTGACTACACAATAACTAGTTGCTAGACTATACAGTAAGTGTAGTTTATACATTAAGTAAGGAGGTAATCTATGGAAACAGTAAAACCAACTCGAAATGTACTTGTTGCCGTTGATGTGCAGCATGATTTTATCGATGGCAGCCTAGCAGTTGCCGAGGGTGAACAGGTCGTTGCCCCGCTCAATACCATCGCCGAGACGGTGCGGCACCATGATGGACAGGTAGTTTTTACTCGCGACTGGCACCCTGCTAAAACACCACATTTTAGTAATTTTGGTGGCCAGTGGCCAGTTCATTGTGTCGCTGGCACAACCGGCGCTGCCTTTCATGATAAGCTTGACGTGCAGCCCAATGATATTATTATCAATAAAGGCATGGGTCAAAGTGGCGGGTACTCTGGCTGGGAGGGTCAAAGTGACACGGGCGAGACGCTGGAGACCATCATCAAACCACGAACACCTCGCGAGAAGGTTAAAGTATTTCTCGGCGGGCTCGCAACTGACTTTTGCGTCAAAGCGACTGCACTGGATATTGCCAACAACTTCCGAGACGATGCGCGAGTTTCAATCTATCTACTGCGAGAGGCTATCCGTGCCGTCGGACTCACACCAACTGACGAAGAAGAGGCCTTAGCCGCCATGAAAGAGGCCCGCGTCCTGGCGGTTTCAACCAGTGAGGCTAAAATGATGATCAAAAGGAGTGTTCAATGAACCGTGAACCTAAATTATCACAGGGACTAGATTATTATAAAGCGACCATGGGGCAGCTGGAGTACGACAAGCATCCTGATGCCGAGGTCACCTTTACCTTGAAAAATCGCACCCCTACCCTGCTATCGGAATTTGTAAGCGCAGAAGAATTACGTGACCGACTCGATAGATTAGCAAATGGCTGGCAGCCCAATGAGATCGCCTATCTCGCCAGCCTACAAAATCAAGACGGCACAGCACAATTCACGCCAGAATACCTTGACTTTTTACGTGACAATCCCCTGCCACCTGTTGACATTGGTTATGATAAGCGCGGCGATTTAGCAGTTAGTGCTACGGGGAAATGGCCGCTGGTCACATTCTGGGAAACAGTGGTCATGAGCGAACTAAACGAATTATATTTCCAGAATAAACTTGCCCGCGAAGGTAGTTCGCTCAAAGAACTATACGCCGAAGGAGATCGCCGATTAAGCGAGAAAATTGGCATGTTACGACATCGCCCAGATATTAAATTCTCTGACTTCGGCACTCGACGACGGTTTAGCTACGACTGGCAGAAACACGTCATCGAGCGTGTTGCCAGTGAACTGCCTGACAATTTCGTTGGCACTTCAAATATTTATTTGGCGCATGAGCTTGGCTTACGACCGATTGGTACATTTGCACATGAATTACCGATGGTTTACGCGGCACTGGCCGACAAGGCTGGTGACAATCCACTGAGTGGTCACAATCAAGTACTCCAAGATTGGCAGCAACTGTATGGCAAAGGTTTATCAACTGCCTTAACTGACACGTTTACGACAGAGTTCTTTTTCGCTGACTTCACGCCGGAGCAAATGGCTTCATGGCAAGCCCTGCGTCATGACTCTGGTGACCCGATGCAGTTTGGTGACATGGTGATTGCATTTTATGAACAACACGGTATTGATCCGCACGAAAAGACGATCGTCTTTAGCGATGGACTGGATATCGAGACAATTATCAAACTGGCTGATTATTTCAAGGATCGTATCAAGGTGACATTTGGCTGGGGCACAACACTGACAAACGACCTCGGGGTTAAGGCGAATAATTTCGTCATGAAAGCCACGGCGGTTGATGGTGTGCCGACAGTTAAACTGAGCGACGTTGAGGGTAAGCACACGGGCCCAGACGATAAAATTGAAGAATATAAAACACATGTAAAAACAGCGATCGGACATCAGGCGTTACGCCAATCGGTTGCCGCATGAGTAACGCAATCAGCTACGCGTTCACCGCCTCAATCTCCACCGACAGCACATCTTTATTCGTCGGTAGATCAGACGTCGGCTCAAAGGTGTAAACCAGTAACTGACCAAACGGCATTTCCACATGGGCCATATCTGCTTCTGGTACGTGGTCGAGGTGCTTCATTAACGCACGGATAGAATTACCATGCGCCACCAATAGAATGTTCTCACCCGCCTGTAATTTCGGTAGTATCTCCCGCTCAAAATATGGCACGACCCGCGCATAAACATCTTTGAGCGTTTCACCGCCCGGTACCGGATAGTCCCAGCCGCGCCGGATACCGTTGAAGGCTTCCTCGCCAATCTCCGCCTTGACTTCCCACTTATTTTTACCGGTCAGATCACCGTAGTCACGCTCGTTCAGCTCGGCCGCCTGTGTCGTTGGTAAACTGCCCTCACCGCACCCCTCAAGCAATGCGTCCAGCGTTTGGTGCGTCCGCTGCAGCGCCGACGTATACGCCTCGTCAAACCTGATGTCTTTGAGTAGCGCGCCTAGTCGCACCGTGTCGGCCCGCCCCTTTTCCGTGAGACCCACGTCCGTCCAGCCCGTCCACTTGCCGAGCAGATTCCATTCACTCTCGCCGTGTCGACTGATAACCAATGTTCCCATCATTCCTCCTCCGTTTATTTTTCCTACGAACCAAATCCCACGAATTGCGTAACCGCCTCTTGACGTTCGTCATCGCCATCAACGATTCGCGTCTCGACATAACCGCCTGGCTGATGATGAGCCCAATGTGGTATCGACCACGCGAATCCTTCATTGCTTGCCAGCACTGCGTCGCGACTCATGAACTGATAGGCATCAATTTCCGACTGCTGCAAGACAATTCGTTCCAATCGCTCATCATCCAGCACTGCCCTGAACACATATTGATGCGCCAGTCCTTTGTCGCTGGAGCGTGACGCCACCGCGAAAAACGAAACTTCCTCCTCAGTAACCACCAGCCCGACCTCTTCCTGGGTTTCGCGAAGTGCTGCCTGTAGCGGCGTTTCGCCAGCGTCAACCATACCACCAGGCAGACTCCAATGCGTCTTGTAATATGCCTTGACCGTGAGCAGCTCGCCCGCTGAATTTTCGATCAGCAGCGCGGCGCTGGCGATCCGAGTGTCCTGCGCTTTCTGCCATTCCTCATACGGTAACCAACCACTTTTTATCATTTTGCGTACTCGATCGCCCGTGTTTCGCGGATAACGTTAACCTTGATGGTACCTGGGTACTGCATGGTCGATTCAATCTTGGTGGCAATATCGCGCGATAACTTAAATGCGCTTAGATCATCAATGTCCTCTGACCGGACAATCACCCGCACTTCACGCCCGGCCGATATCGCATAGGCCTTATCAACGCCGGCAAAGCTGGTTGCTACATTTTCTAGATCACGCATCCGCTCAGCAAAGTTCTCAGCCGAAATATTGCGCGCTCCTGGCCGAGCAGCGCTGGCAGCGTCGCACACTCGCACGATCAGTGCCTCTGGTGTCGTCGCCTCGATATCATCGTGATGCGCTTCGATGGCGTGAACGATCCGCTCATCCATGCCGTATTTGCGCGCTAGCTCGGCACCGATGTGGTGATGCTTGCCCTCGATCTTGTGCGTCACCGCCTTGCCAACGTCATGCAGCAGTGTCGCGATTTTCGTGATGCGGACATCGGCACCAATTTCCTCAGCGATCATTCCAGCCATCTGAGCCATCTCGGTGGAATGCTTCAATACGTTCTGCCCGTAACTCGTTCGGAATTTCAGCTCACCTAGCAGTCGCTGCATTTCCTTCGGGATGCCGACGACGCCCGTCTCGCGCATGGCATCCTCGCCAGCCTGCTTGACTTCTTTATCGATCTGTTTTTTCGCCTTGGCGACGACTTCTTCGATGCGCGCTGGATGGATGCGGCCATCTTTCATCAGCATCTCGAGGCTCAAGCGAGCCACTTGCCGGCGAATTGGATCAAAGCTTGAGAGCACAATCATACCCGGCGTGTCATCCACCAAAATATCGACACCAGTTTCGCGCTGCAACGCCTGAATGTTGCGACCTTCTTTGCCAATGATTCGACCTTTCATCTCATCATCAGTCAGCTTGACAGCCGTGACTGTTCGCTCAGCCGTTACCTCGCTGCTCATCCGCTCCATCGCCGTGAGCAAGATCATCTGCGCCCGTTCTTCGGCATCATCCATAGCCTCATGTTGTAATTTCGACACCAAGCTAACCAGGTCGTTCTTGATATCGCGCTCGGTCATTTGCATGAGCTTGTCGGCAGCATCCTTTTTCTTTAGGCCCGCAATCTTCTCGAGCTTCTCCTGCTGACGCGTGCGAATAGTGCGAATCTCTTCCTTGAGATTGTCAACCTCATCTTCGTGCGTGCGCAGCTTCTCCGCCCGCTTATCTAGTTCGTCCAATTTCCGATCCAGCGTCTGCTCGCGATCCGCCAACCGGCTCTCGGTCTTTTGCCATTCGCGCCGGCGCTCATTTTCGATTTTTAAGGCTTCGTCCTTAGCTTTCAGGACAATGTCGCTGGCCTTACTTTTTGCCTCGGCGATGTCACGCTCAATTTGTGACTTGCCGTTAGCTTGCCTTGTTCGCTGATAGGCGTAAAAACCGCCCACGCCAAGTGCCGCGCCAACCAAGCCGCCAATAACTATTCCTACCATATGATTTCCTTTCTTTTCTGACCAATCGCCCCGGGTATACACCCCGAGAAATGTATCAACGACTAGCCATATTCAACTGATGCAATAAAACGGCCCAAGCCACTAATCTAAAGCCGCCTTACTTTTATTGTACGATATTGCGGATGAAAATACCACTATTTGCGCGGAGCCGTGATGTGAGCTTCGCCGCCATATTCGGGGAGAATAATCGTGTCGTTTTCGCCGCGCTTCAGCCGCTCCAGGCAGTCATCTCGCCAGTGATCGCCACTACTGCCAACGATCGGAACACCGAGTCCCTCCGCCAACGTGTTTGCCACCGCACAGCCAATCCTCAATCCTGTAAAACTACCCGGCCCCCGCATGATGCCGATACCACTGATGTGATGAATATCGCCGGTCTGTTCATCCAAAAATCGTAGCAGCCCTCGGGCCAAACCACGACCCGCTTCCCAAGCCACCTCTCGCCAGGTATCACCCTGAATAATCGTTAAACGGCACGTCATCGTCGATGTATCGAGCAGAATAATCACCCCAACTCCTCGTCCGCCGCGCTGATTGCCGCGAGGAGCGTCTGGCTCGTCGGCCCGCCAGCACTCAGTGTGACACGCCGCGATTGCTCGTCAATTGCTAGAATCCTCGCCGTCAGTCGATCGGCCGGCAGCACCTGCTCGACGGCACCCGCCCACTCAACCACTGTCACGGTCTGTGGTTGCATGGTTACCTCGCGAATTTCCTCCGCCATAATGCCCGCCTCACCCAATCGATAAAAATCATAATGAGCCAGCGTCAAGTCGCCCGGTGACTGGTACACACGGGAAATAGTAAACGTCGGGCTCTGCACCGGTTCAATAATGTCGAGCCCCTTGGCAACACCTTTCGTTAGCGTCGTCTTGCCAGCGCCGATGTCCCCGACCAGCTCAATCACCTCACCACCCTTCAGGTTGCGCCCAATCACTTGACCCAGCCGCTGCATCGCTGCGGTGCTGGTAATAATTTGGTTCATTTGCTGTCGCTGCCGTCAGCTTCGGCCGCAGGGTGCGCCTTTCGGAATGGATTTTCGAACGTTGCTTGTGGCTGCACGACCGGCTCCTTGTGGCGGATCTCTGGCGTCTTGACAACGATATGTTCGTCGGTCACACGAACAATTTGCGAACGATGAATCAGCAGTTCAGTATCGCCAAAACTCTTGAGCAGCGGTCGCCGCACCCGGAGCTGCTGAATGACAAAATTACCGGCCTCCAACGTATAGCCGATGACCTTACCGACCTTATGCTTTTTTTCATCAATGACCTGCTTACCAACTAGTGCGAACTGAAACTCATACACTTCCTTGATCTTCAGGACGTCGCTCGGCATAATCAGCTCGTCCGCCGAATCAATGATCAGACCCAGTGGCCCAATTTCCCGTACATCGGCGATCCGTAGTAAACTCGGCGATTGATCAAGCGTCGGTCCCTCCAGCTCATACGCCACGATCGATAAACTACGCGGGTCGATCACCGCCCGCGATGTCCGTGCCAGTTCCGAGCCAGTCTGCAGGCTCATCACCGGTGCGTTATCAAATCGTTCAGCAGAAATTAGCATACTTCTCACATTATAGCGATATCCACGCTATTCGGCAAACAGGTTCGTCCGCCCCGCCGGCAGACTAAAATTGGTGTTGGCGGTATCGCGTGTGCGGAAACTGTTGATCTGGTCAATTGTCTTCTGGTCAAATCGCGTCGTCTGTTGCTGAATGGTATCTTCTTTTGGATTTGACGAGGCGAGTAGGCTATAGAGCAGGAAAATTGCCACCGATACACCAACCACCACCGTCAATGTATAGAGGATAACGTGGTAGCGATGGAAAAACCGCGATACTAGCGTACCGATTTGTGAAATATCAGGTGAGTTTTTCATCGAACATATACCTCCACTTCCAAGGTTTGTGTATTCACTTGACCTGTCCCCTCGGTCTTGGACATACTGACACTAGCGATCTGCATCCGCATCAAGTTCTGCTCAATCAAATGCATAAACCGAAGCAGCGCCATATAGTCTGTTTTTTCGTTGAGGCGGACTGACACTTTCATGCTTTTTGGCCCGGCAGCGCTGTTTGAACTGGAGCTATTATTCGTACCCGAAGTGCCTGATGAACCCGAGTTTGACTTGGCTCCAGCCGAGCCTGATGTGAAGGTGAACCCAGCGATACCAACACCAGATTTATTGGCGTAGGCCGTGAGGTCATTGATAATTTGGTTCTGGTACTGATACTGCTGCGTTTCTGCTACTAGCTGTTGTGCCTTGGCGACACTATCCTTATATTTCTCCATCTCTTTTTCTAGCCGCGCTAGATTCTGCACTTTAGCATCAACCGCTTTTGCCTCAGTCTGAATTTTAGAAACTTCCTCGGCAGTACCTTGCAGCATAGTGTAGCCAAAATAGACGACCCCTCCCATGCCGACCAAGATCAGTACCAGCGACAGCGCAAAGACGATCCGCATGGTCACCGCCGGTGTCATTTTTTCTCGTTTTCTCTCACTCATTGCTTCGCAACCTCCGGCACCATCGTCACATTAATTGTAATATTGATCGGGTAACCGTCCTTGTTTTCTTTTTCGGCCACCGCCGAGGCGAGATTAACATCCTTAAAGAGGCTTGACTGCTGAAAACTGTCCTTGAGCCGCAGCGCATCGCCATACGTTTTACCGCGTGCGTTGATAGTCATCGGCGTGCCGAGCTTCTTGCTATCTAGCGTCAACGTTTGCAAAATTGTCCCCGACGGCATCGCCTGAGCGATCTTGAGTGCTACCTTTGAATACCGCACATCTTTATCGAGAATCGCCTTGGCAATCTTGAGGTTTGCACTGAACGATTCATAATCCTGCTGAACCTTTTGGTATTGCAGCGCTCGACGATTACCCGTCTCAATCGTCTGTCGAGCAGTTGTCCGAGTGTGCGCCATAATAAAGTAGATGCCCGCTGTCGCCACGATGAGTAAGAAGCCGAGGATCAACGACACCACGCAGTAACGCCACAGTATCACATTTGACCGGCCAGCGATAATCTCGCGTTTAACTTTCGGCGGCAATAGATTAATCATGCCAAATCTCCTCCGCTCGCACTAGCGACAAACCAGCTGCCGTCATGAACCGCGGTCGTAGCTGTTTGGCCGGCGGTGCTAAATTATTAAAGTTCAGCGACTGCCACGGACTGGCCACTCGTGCTGGTAAGGTCAGCTCGCCCGTAAAGTACTCACCAAGCCCCGGCACGCTACTGCCGCTACCAACGATTAGCACCTGTTCAAGGCGCGATTCATCCGGGAAGCGATCGGTGTAGTAGCGAATAACTTTCTGGATTTCACCGATGATCCGCTGCAGGCTCGGCTTTAGTGCCTCGGTAATTTTTTCTTGGCGCGGGCCAGTGTTGAGGCCGTTAAGCACCTTGAATTGGTGCGCTGTCTCAAGTGGTACGTTCATTTTTTTCGCGATATCAAGTGTCAGGGTATTGCCACCAATATTTAGACCACCGGTCACGCGAATTGCCGCATCAAGAATAGCGATATCGGCCGTCGCCGGACCGATGTCAACGATGACTGTCGGTAGCGACCCCTCTTTGGTTCGCTCAAGCAGTCGCGCCACCGCATTGATGCTCGGCTCAATCATCGCCACCTCAATACCGCACGATTCAACAATTGCCAGCTGCTCGTCAACAATCTTTTGCGGCACCGCGCACATCAAGACTGATAAGTTCTCTTTGCCGCGCTTGATAATCTGATGATCAACATAAAGCGAATCGAGCGGCATCGGCACATACTGTTCAACCTCGAGATTCACCGCCTCTTCAATCTTATTTTCCTGCTTGATCGGCAGCGCAAAGGTGCGCGCATACGTCTTGGTCGTTGGCAATCCCAGCACCACGCGGTTACTGCCGAGCCGTCCGACAATATTTTTTTCAAACATTTGATTGATCTTGCCGCAGAGATACTCTGCCCGGTCATCGCTCTCGTCCTTCGCCGGATCCAGCTCAATTGCGCCGTATCCGTGCACCGTCATCCGTGCCATGTCGACTGACATTACCCGAACGCCGGCCTTGTTAATATCAAGCCCGATGATCGGCTTTGACTTGTAGAAAATATTTGCCACTATCGTTTGCCCACATCTCTTCTTTTTGTTAAGTATAGCATAAGCATTTTGAAAAACCAACTATCCCTTAATTTGATTTGCTAATCCAGTAATCGGCATCATCACCGCCGCCGCGATCAAGCCGACCATACCGCCCATAAAGACGATCATTACCGGCTCAATCGTCGAGCTCAAACCGCTAATCGCCGCATCGACTTCTTCCTCATAAAAATCCGCCACCTTGACCAGTACCTTATCCGTCTGGCCCGTCTCTTCACCGACCGCCAGCATTTGGCCAACGATTGGTGGATAGAGATCTTCGCGCTCATTGATAATCCGCGACAAAACCTCGCCATTCTTAATGCGCTTGGCAGCATCAAGCAGCGACTCTTGGTACACCGTGTTACCGACTGCCCGGGCCGTCACTTCCAATGCCTCTAATACCGACACACCCGCACCGATCAGCGCCGAGAAGGTACGGGTAAAACGTGCCACCGCCACCTTGCGAATAATCTTACTGATGATCGGCGCTTTCAGGACGAAATGATGGAACTTAACCTTGCCTCCTGGCGACTTGATATAGCGAAGCAGCGCATACACACCGCCAAATAATAACGGGAAAATAATATACCAAAAACTCACCATAAACTGGCTGATACTCATCAGTATCTGCGTCAGCGCCGGCAGCTCTGCGTCCTCGCCCGCCAGATCCTTAATCGTCTTGCCGATCATTGGCAAGACAAAAATCATCAGGCCAAAGAACGCCCCGATAGTGATGACGATCAGCACCATCGGATAGGTCATGGCGCTCTTGATCTTCTTTTTCATTGATGAGTTCTTTTCCTGCTGCAGAGCCAGGCGCTTCAAAATATCGTCCAAAATACCACCCGTTTCACCAGCCCGCACCATGTTCACATACACATCGCTGAAGGCCTCGGGGTGCTTACTCAGCGCATCAGCGAACGAGGTACCGCCCTCAATCTCCTTGGATACTGCATTCAAAATCTCACGAAAATGCGGACTCTCGGCATGCTGGGCCATTGAGTTGAGCGACCTGAGAATCGGCACACCGGCAGACACCATGGTGCTAAGTTGCCTGGTAAAGCTAACTAGCTCCTCGGTCGGTACTGATTTTTTGCCACCCCCAAAACGAAAACCTTTCTTCTCGTCACCAGCCTCCTTGAGGTCGACCAACCTCATACCCTGAGCTTGAATGAGCTGGATAGCACTGGCGCGACTGCTGGCTTCTAGCTCGCCATTGATCGGCTGATTGTTATTTTTAGTTGCGATATATTTAAATTTTGTCATTTATTGCTCCCTTGTTGCTCTCAAAACTTCCTCTAGCGTTGTCACGCCACGCAGCGACTTGACAAAACCATCCGTCTGCATTGTCACCATTCCCTCGGTAATCGCCTGTTGCTGAATCTCATTACTAGTGGCATTGGCGGTGATCATCTTTTGGATCGGAATCGAAATACCGAGAACCTCGTAGATACCGACGCGCCCCTTGAAGCCGTTATGGCCGCACTCATCACAGCCCTCAGGATTTGGTCGCCATAAATATTGAATCGTCACGTCGGTCGAACCGAGCGGCGTATTGCTACCAATCTTGTCAGCCGCCGCCTGCTGCTCCAATGCGTGTAGTCGCTGCATCGAACCCTGTTTGAGATTAAACATCTGAACGATGTAGGCCAGCTCCCCAGCATCTGGCACATACTGCTGACGGCAGTGCATACATAGCCGTCGCACCAGGCGCTGGCCGATCACCGCCTTGACCGTCGAAGCGATCAAGAACGGTTCAATTCCCATGTCCAATAGACGCGGCAGACAGGTCGCTGCGTTATTGGTGTGGAGGGTCGAGAACACCAAGTGCCCGGTCAGCGCTGCCTGCACACCGAGGTTGGCGGTCTCGCCGTCGCGGATCTCACCAACCATGATAATGTTCGGGTCTTGACGCAGCAGCGCGCGCAGTCCCGAAGCGAAGGTCATACCGGCTTTCGAATTAGTCTGGGTCTGGTTGACCCCGGGAATCTTGTATTCAACCGGATCTTCAATGGTCGAGATATTTACATCTGGCGTATTAAGTTCTGACAGCACACTAAACAGGCTAGTCGACTTTCCCGAACCAGTTGGCCCGGTCACCAGGATCATACCATTTGGTTGCGCCATGGCGTCCTTAAGCGTACTCAGTGACAACCCCCAGTAGCCGAGGCTATCGAGGGCAACCGCCTGGTTGGACTCGTCCAAAATACGCATGACGATTTTCTCGCCATCGGCGATCGGCAGCGTCGACACACGCAGCGCGTATTGCTTACCAGAAACCTTGATCTTAAAGCGGCCATCTTGCGGCACGCGGCGTTCATCAATTTTTAGATTTGACAAAATCTTGATACGACTAACCAGCGCACCTTGGACATTGCGCGGCAACTTATTTACTTCCTTGAGCACACCATCAATTCGGTAACGCACTTGGACAAAATCCTCGCGCGGCTCAATGTGGATGTCTGAAGCACCCGACTTGATAGCATATTCCAGCAGCAAGTTAACCGTCTGGGCGATCGGCGAATTCTCAGAAATCTCCTCCTCAGAGACGTTTTGTGAGTCTGATTCAGCACCACTCTGGATTGACACCACCTCGTCTAGCTCATCAGTGATATTACCGCGATAATTTTCCAGGCAGTCAAGGATATTGTTTTTTGTCGCCAGGAACACCTTGATGTTGTAGCCAATCTCTTTCTGGATGAAGTTCAGCGCCTGCACATCGTCGGGATCTTCCATCGCCAGACTCAAGACGCCGTTATCATCAGCTGCAAACAATACGACATTGTACTGACGGGCGATGTGCTCGGGGATCCGTTTGAGGACGTCATCAGGGATATCCTTTGGCTCAATGGTCACAAACGGCACATTGATATATTCACCAATCTTTTGCCCGAGCTGTACCTCGCTCAGGATTTTGTGCTCCAAGATAATCGTCTGCAATGAATGGTGCGTACGTTCCGCCTCCATCTTTAACTCGGCCAGCTGTGACTCAGAAATTACCTCACCCTGGCGCAAAATCTTCTCAATACTACTGTCAGAAATGCGCATAATTACCCTTATGCTTGAGTATAGCGCATATCGTATGGGAGTTCAATAAAAAGAGAAAAAGTAGTATATGTTACAATATCAGACATGAACGATTCAGTAATTTCAGCAATCCTTTTTGATGTTGGTGGTGTACTTGTAAGTGACTACGACATCCAAAGTGACCTGAGAAACGCCCTGCACAACCCCGATCATTTCGACCAACAATGGCCAAAAGCTTTGCACGACTACGAAAGCGGTTTCATAGACGAGAGCGTGTTTCTACGGAGGCTAGGTTGTGATCATCCATCCCCAGAGCAATACGATCGGCTAACTCGTGGCTTCCGCGATCATCAAGTATACTTCCAAAATGTCATCACATTTGCACGTTCATTGACAACGCATGGACTACAGATCGGTATCCTCAGCAATGCTATGCCGAGCCACTCTGCTATCTTGCAGCAAGCAGGTATTTATGACGGTTTTAGACCATGTCTTTTATCGTGGCAGATTGGTCACCACAAACCTGAACGAGGTGCATTTACATCTGCCCTCTCAGCATTAAGCCTATCTGACCATCCAGAGCACGTACTGTTTATTGACAATCATCAAAATAATCTCGACGCAGCAGCGGCTTGTGGCATGCATACCCTCCTCGCAGTGCGCCAAGCAACACAAGCGCAAACTGAGCAAACGATCATTATGGGAATAACCGATAAACTACTGTCCCTTGGCGTCGTGCTATGATCAGCGATTATCACCCCGCCCGTGCAGCTGCTGGCGGGCTTGGCGGCTGGCGAGCTTTTGGTTGTTCATCTGGGCAACTTCCTCGAGGCTAGAACCGAGCAGGTGCGCCACTGCATTAACATACCACAACACGTCGCCTAATTCTTTGAGAATTTCTGTACGGTCATCGTCTGTCAGTATTCCCTGCTTGTCGCGAACCAGCTTTTTGAACTTTTCAGCCACTTCGCCCGATTCGCCGACTAGCCCAAGCACTTGCGCCATTAGTCGCGCATCAATCTCCCCATACTCATGCGTACCAATCAGTGTCGCGATGGCTTTCTTGGCGTACTCATCAATTGTCATAGTCTCTCCTTTCAATTACCTCATTTAATTCTGCCACAAATTCCTCAAAAAAGAACGGGTCGTGAAAGAACGTCCGTGCTACGATTTGCTCAACCGCTGGCGCTAAGTCATAATCCGCCAATCGATGCGGACGGGCCCACACCAATTCTCTGCCCGCCACGACTTCATCAGTCTCACCATAAAACACGTGCGCCAACGTTGATGATAATATTTCCTTCCCCACAAGGACACGAATATAGCAATCACCCGCGTGTGTCAGCGGCAGCTTATCCACCGCCAATTTCTCGCGCGCCTCCCGCTGAGCGGCGGCCAAGACCGACTCGTCATCAATATGTAACTTGCCATATGGTAGCGTCCAGGTGTCGATATGTGGCTGCTTAGTGCGTCGCTGGAGTAGCACATCGCCATTGGTATTTTGGATGACAATCATAGTAATAATTTTTGGTTGAGTACGAATTTTGAGTGATTTAATACTCACTCTATCAACATACGACAACCCTTCCCGCCCGAGGCAGTATCCATCATCCGTCTTGATGACGAATCCTCGCTTCTTCAATATATTTAAGTGGTAGGTATAGAGATTAGTATCCACTTTTGGCGGCCGCATATCCCGAAACCGTGCATATTTCATATGCATCAACACGCCAAGGATATGCTTCTGGATGTGATGTTCGGGGATAAATTGGTCAATCATAGTTGAGTCAAATTATACTTGCTATTCATACTAGTAATTCTACACTACAATCACTAGTGTCATCAACACAACTAAAGGAGCGACGCTTATGTCAATCGAATCACTCATCCACACACCCGAATTTGAAGGGAGATTGCCCGTAGAGACTGAGCGTAAATTCATGGCTATCTTTCCGGAAAAACTCACCGATCTGCGCAAAGAAGCCGAGCCGATTGAACAGTTTTATCTATCGCACCCAGACGAGCCATTCAGCCTACGACTCCGCTCAACCCTTAAGCGTGATACCGGCGAGCTGCAGTATGAAGCAACTCTCAAGGATAACGGCCTTCGAAGTAACGATGGTTTGCGTCGATTAGAAGTAACGACTGACATTAGCCCCGAGTTATATGAATACTACCGCAGCGACGAAACGCCAGTTATCCGAAAACTACGCGCTGAACCGCTGCCGGGTGTCGTCATTGATTTTTTCGAACACGACGGCCTGGTACAAGCTGAATTAGAAGATGCTGGATCATTACAACAATTCATTAACCAGTTTGGTAATATCTTCATGGAAATAACCGGTGAAACAATGGCCACCAGCGAGTGGCAGGCGCACTACGACTTCCGGCGTGAGCACGAGGGTCGCGAGGCGCTGTCAATTCAGCCGGAGCTTGACATCAATGATATTGTTTCTGATATTCTTACCTCTACCACAAATTCTCCGCACATCATCCATATCGCTGGCCGTAGTGGCTCTGGTAAATCAACCATCGTCAAACAACTCCGCAAGCGGCTGGATGAGCTCAACATTAACTCAATTACTATGTCGACTGATGACTACCACCGTGGCGCAACCTATCTTTATTACCGCAATAATCATCAGCCATGGCAGCACTGGGATGACCCGTTTGTATACGACACCGAAACAATGGCCGTCGATCTACAGAACCTCATTAATAATAAGGAGATATACCATCGCCACATGAATTGGCAAACCGCGGAGCCTTATGTACAGGGTATGGTCAGCCCAGCAGAAGTAATTATCATTGAGGGCATCTACGCCAAGTCGCCCGACATTATCACCGACAACAGTGTTGTCTATGAGATACCAACCCCACTTGCCACCTGTATCGGTCGGCGTATCCTGCGTGACCTTAACGAACGCCCGCAATTTTGCGACCCCTCGGAAAATCTACTCTATTTATTGAGTGAGGCCGAGCCAGCATATCGTGCTCAACAGCAACCAACCAATGCTTGAGGGGATGAGGGCTCACTTTGGCTTTCATTAATCCGATGGTCGACTGCTCGCACAAACCCAATCACCTTCCCCTCGCCAACCCACCGCTGCTCGTAGGTTGTCATGATTCGGGCATCGCTCTCCTCATCAAGTCGCTCCGATTCGTGCAGATCAAACGTTAGCTCCCGAAGCTGCCAGCCAGCCATCACCAGCTGCTCCAAGCTCCAACAGAAAAAGTCGTGATCATCGTGCTTGAGTAGTAGCTCACCGCCCTCATTAAGCAACTTTGCGTACTGTGTTAGAAAATGTGGATGCGTCAAGCGTCGACCGCTAGAACGCCGGCGTGGAAACGGATCAGGAAAGGTAATCCACAGCTGGCTGAGCGATCCAGCCTCGCACAACTCACCCAGCTGATCCGCCCGTGCCCGCACAAACCAGATGTTCGTGAGGCCACGCCGCTCGGCCTCACGTGCCCCTTTTTGCAATCGATCGGCCTTGACATCAACCGCCAGAAACCGCTGCTCGGGATGGCGCGCCGCTAGCTCGACACTAAACAGTCCCGTTCCCGCACCGACCTCCAGCACGTCAATTGGCCGTGGTCTCCACTCATCACACTCAAAACAAAGCGGCGAATTGTTAAACAATGCAAATTTATACTTCTTGCGTCGCCGGGTGATGACGAATTGATTTGGATCGACAAAACTCATACTTTTCATTATACTAAACTCATGATGGATACGCTTATCAAACAACTGTTAAATTCGTCGCGCTTTGATGAATGGATGACCGAGCATGGACTAGGCTGGCTGGTAAGCGAGCGGATGGTTGAAACGGTCAGTATCGTCATTGGCGCGGTTATCGTTTATTATCTTGGCCGCATCTTCATTACTTGGGCAATTCGCTACGCGATCCACTCCACCGCCAAGCACCGCTCGTGGCACCGCAAAGATATTGAAAAGCGCGAAAATACGCTGACGCAGCTGATTCGTAGTTTTTGGCGCATCACCATCATTGCCTATATCGCCGCCATGGTCGCCAGCAAGTTATTCTACTTTGACTTGTCACCACTGTTTGCCAGCGCCGGCATCATCGGCGTGGCGCTCGGGTTCGGTGCGCAGTCACTTGTCAAAGATTTTCTGGCCGGCATCTTTATCATCGCTGAAAATCAATATCGCGTCGGCGACATCGTTGACGTCATGGGTGCGAGCGGCACTGTCGAGCGCGTCGGTACCAGGTCAACCGTGCTCCGCGATGCTGACGGTAATGTGCACTACTTACCAAATGGCACCATCCAGCATGTCATCAACAAAACGATGGGGTATAGTATGTCGCGCTTTACCTTGCAGCTCGATCCAAGCACCGACATTAGCCGCGCCGCTGATATCATCAACGAGACCGGTCAGCAATTGAGCAAGGAAAAATCTTGGGACAAGAAAATTATTGAACCGCCAAAATTTGTCTCCGTCGGCGATATCACCGGCCGCTCGGTCGAATTGATCGTTGCTGGTAAGGTCCAGCCATCCGATCAATGGGCGGTTACCTCAGAGATGCGCCGCCGGCTCCTCAAAGAATTTGAAAAACAAGAGATTGAGCTAGCTGTTATCCCAACAGCGATAACGCATAAAAAGTAATATAACTCACTCTGACGAACCGTCTTGACCCTGTGTCGTCGTACCGCCCGCGCCGTTGCCGCTACCACTGACGCCCAGCTGATCATCACTCAACACATCGCTGGCAAATGCCCGCGCACCATCGGCTTTCTTTTCTTCTTGCTTATACTTTTGCAGAAAATCATCCAGCACTTTGCCCGTCACCTCACCCTGCGCTTCAAACATGTCTCGATTATGATTATTGGAATTATCAATCTGCGCTCGATACGGTACATAATCTGGCCGACTCAAGTCCACTCGGAAAGCGTCTGACGAGTAATACAAGTGCATCGAAATACCAACGAGCACGATCGACACCACGATCACGCTAACTACCATCGTCGGTAACTTATGCTGCATAATTAACCTGGCCATCCGGCGACCGAGTCGCTTAAACTTATCCACGACCACCTCCGCCCGATAGCTTCACTTTGAGCTGCTCTACCGCCACGCGATAATCCGCTGCCAGTTTACTCATCGTCGTCACCGACTCACTGACCTGTCGACGTGCGTCGCGCGTCTTGATCAGCTGTGCGTAAAATTCGCCCGGTTTGTCGGTACAATCTGTCCTGACCAGCGCCGTCAAATTGGACTCATACTCATTGTACTGCTGGGCAAACGCCTTGCGCGCCTCCTCGTAGTCGCGAGCGATCATCACCATCCGCGAGCTATCGATCTGCGCTAGCGCCAAGCGGCTATTTAGTTTGGCGATGAGATTAGTCGATATCGTGTTGTATGCTTGGCCGGCGTTAACCCGCAGCAAGGCATCGTTATGCTGAATCCGCTGCAATGTCGAACGAATGGACTGACACTGACTGCGAACTAGATGGAGTGGCGGTGAATTTGGTGTGGTTTGTGCCATGGCGATATGCGGCCATATTACCAAACCGACCAGGCTAACGCCACACACAAAAAACGCGAGATTACGAAGGTATTTCATCCTCTGTATTATCTCGCGTTTTTGCGTTTAGGTCAAACTGTTGCTACTATTTCTTAAAATGCTTTTTGGTATCAGCTTTGACTGTACGAGCAGTCTCGGCAACAACATCCCCTACTTTCTCAGTATCAGCCTTAACTGTACGGGCAGTCCCCGCAGCGATGTCCCCTATCTTTTGGACACCAGCCTTGACTGTCTTGGCGTCATCTTTTGCAGCAGCTTGAGCTTTCTTGGTCATTTTGGCAGTTGCTGTTTTTAGCTCACCAGCTTTTTTCTTGATATCGGCACGAGTTTCTCTACCGCTTTTTGGCGCGGCTAAAATACCGGCTGCAAAACCTGCTGCTGCTGCACCGAGTACTGTTAATACTTTTTTCATATATCTCCTTTTACTTTTATTGGGTTTATGAATCAAAATAATGTATTTATTTTTTACGAAAGAGTTGCACAACTTCAGTAAACAATTTTACTGGAGACAGCCACTCGGTTGCCTGGGCGATGTTAGATACCGTCGCCTCGGCATGATTAACGAGGCGCTTGAGCTTCGTCAATAGTGCAATTATTACACCGAACAAGACGATAATCGTCACCGAGTGAATAATAATCACCGCAGTCATCAGTATAATAACTGTTTGCATATCTTCCATACCCTTCCTTTATTATTATAATTTTTATGTTCGTCGTATTGACTGCTGTTATGATAGCATAGACGTTTTAAAATGTCAATACTTATATCATCGGCTAATGAGGCCGTCCCACCGCAAGCCATCCAGTGCCGCCGCAAATCGTGGATCGTCCTGCAACTCAGCAGTGATTTCAGCGAGTGGCTGCCCACCAACATACCGACGCAAAATCTCGCCCCGTATCTGGCGGAGACTGCCGGTGAATTGCGATTGTTTGGTGTAGTGGCGACTAGCGGACAATTTACCCTTGCCCTGAGCCTTCAGCTCACTGCCATAATCCATCAGCGCCCAAAACCACTGGCGCGGCTGGGCGCGGTCCATCGTTCGCTCAACGACGGGCAGTATGTCGCGATCCGCTACCGCTGTCTGATCGGCAAAGAAATGATTGAGATAGACCGTGCGAATATTGGTTTCGATGAACGGCGTTGGCACTTGGTATGCGTAGTTCATGATGGCACCAGCGGTATTGACGCCAATACCTGGTAGTTCAACGAGGTCATTTAGTGTGGCCGCCGGAGCGCCAGCGGCGATGGCTCGCGCTGTTTGGTGGAGGTATCGAGCGCGGCGGTTATAGCCCAGCCCCTGCCACGCACGTAGTACCTCAGTCAACTCGGCGGTTGCCAGTGACTCAATGTCTGGAAACGCAGTGGTAAACTCTCCGAACTTCGTCAATACGCGAGCAACCTGGGTTTGTTGCAACATCAATTCACTCACCAGCACATAGTAGAGCGTTGGCTGATCACGCCACGGCATTAGTCGGTACAGTTCACGACCTTTTTGGTGGATCAACTCCCGGAAATCATCAGTATTCATTGCTTTAGTATACGCGAATAGGCCTGACAACGCCTAATTGTGCTATAATGGCACGGTTATGAAAATATTTTTTAGACGATACATTTCAGAATTTGTGTACGGTGCGGTTGACGGCACAGTCACAACCTTTGCCGTCGTGGCAGCGTCGGCTGGGGCCGGCATCTCCAGCGCGGTTATCCTCATTTTAGGCATTGCAAACCTCATCGCCGATGGCTTTTCGATGGGCGCCAGTGCCTACCTGGCAGCCAGCGCTGAGCACGAAGAATCAGCCCGCGATACGCAAAAGCGAGCCTCTCCTAAAATCATCGGCACAGTTACATTTTTGGCCTTTGTTGCCGTGGGTAGCGTGCCAGTATTACCCTACCTGGTCGACGTGGTCGCCAGCTTAAAAACGCCAAGCACCAGCCTATTTTATGTTAGCTCCGCACTGACAGCGGTCGCTTTCCTGGCGATTGGTTTCACTAAAGGTAAAGTCGGTAATCAATCACCATGGCGAGAAGCCACCGTCACCTTGCTCCTCGGCGCGGTCGCCGCTGGACTGGCCTACTTTGCTGGTGATGTATTGGCGGCGTGGTTGGGCGTTCAGTTATAGTCCTTGTGGCCACCACTTCAGCACAAAGTCCCGATAACCTGGCGCGAGCTTGTCAGTAGTTTCAATCTCCGCTCGAGCAAGCCAAATCGGGCGCTCCTCGCCGCCATCACAGGCCCGGTCCGGTAACTCAATATTACCGTCAACCGTGGCTGTATAGCCAAGAATAATTTTATGGTTTTTAGCAGTGGTATCATGCGGATCGCGTACATAAAAGTCAGCTGGAGTGGCGTCAATTGTTATACCCAGCTCCTCGCGCAGCTCTCGCTCTAGTGCCACGTCAGGCGTTTCGCCAGCGTCAATATGCCCGCCAGGCAAGCCAAAACCATCATCGTGCGGATAATACATCAGTAGCACACGCTTGCCATCACTGTTATACAGCGCCACTTTTACACTGACTTCATGTCGATCATACATTACCTCCAGTATATCCGTTTCGCTATGATTCGGCAATTTATTCATGCTACAGTAGAACTATGAGTGGTCATTCTTCCTCACCTGCTATGCCCGGTATCAATCTGGGCGGTTGGCTGGTGCTCGAACGATGGATGACGCCAAGCGTATTTGCTGGAACGGACGCGACCAACGAATATGAATTATCTAAAACCGCGAACGGCCAGGCGCGCATCCAGCAGCATCGACAAACATTCATCCAAGAAGCTGATCTCAAGTGGCTGGCGCAAGCTGGCATACGACTACTACGGCTGCCGATTGGCTACTGGGCGCTCGAGGACCAACCGCCGTATATATCAACAAAGCCGCAGCTTGACTGGCTGATGGACACAGCGAAACACCATGGCCTACAGGTACTACTCGACCTCCACGCCGCACCTGGTGCTCAAAACGCCAGCGACCACAGCGGTAGTGGAAATACCGGTAACGTTCAATGGTATCAACGCGCCAATCAGCGAAAAACCACACAGATATTGCTGGATATCGCCAGTGAATACGGCGAGCATCCAGCTCTATGGGGCATCGAACTGCTCAATGAACCGCTGGTGAACACCCGACGTGAACGATGGCAGTTGTGGTGGTGGACACGCAAAACGAGCCGAACATTGCGTAGTAAATTGCCGCCTCATGTGCGCCTCGTAGTCTCTGATTGCTATCAGCCAGCCTGGTGGTCGGGGCGCGTCGGGTCTAATACGCTGGATATACATCATTATCAGTGCTTCTCCGACACAGACAATCAAGCGACATCGCTAACTCACCACCGTCAGGTGCTTGACCAACGGTCTGGCGAGTACCGCGATTATGCCCAGCAGCAGCCATTGATCATCGGCGAGTGGAGTGCTGCCCTGCCGCCAGGCGTTGCCAGCGATAGTACCGAATACACCCACTGCCAATCGCAACTTGCCGTACCAGCAAACGTCGATGCTTGGTTTTATTGGAGCTACAAGACCGAGAACCCTGGAGCGTGGAATTTTCGCGATTGCTACACCAAGGGGTGGTTTGACGGTATGCTTAGCTCGCGGTAGATGGTATAATGGATACATGTCTTTTCCTAAATTAATTTACAGTATCGCAGTCCTGGTCATCATCGCTTGGGTATTGAGCATGGTGTTTCGCCTTGCCGCCTGGTTGATTAACGGGTTGCTTTACGTTGCAGTTCTGGTTGTTATCATTGGTCTTATCGCACAATTTATCAGCCAGAAAAAGCGACAAAAATAACTCGCCTGTCACTATAGAATAATCACGGCAGTTTGTTCTGCCGTGATGTATGTTATAGTCCTAATTCTCGTAACTGCGCTGGATCAACTGTTGATGGTGAGTCCATCATCACGTCAACGCCCGAACCGTTCTTTGGAAAGGCCAAGGTTTCGCGGACATTTGTTTCGTCGATGAGCTCCATGAGGATGCGGTCAACGCCAAAGGCACAGCCAGCGTGCGGCGGTGCACCGTATTTGAAGGCGTTTAGCATGGCGCCAAACTTTTCCTCGACGTAGCTTTCGCTAAAGCCAAGTAGATCGAATACTTTATATAGCACCGCTGGGTTGTGGTTACGCACACCGCCGGAGCAGATTTCGTAGCCGTTCATCACCATGTCGAATTGATCGGCGACGATGGCCAGTTTGTCGGCGTCAGTCTTCGCCGACTCCAGTGCCTGCAACCCGCCCTTTGGCATACCAAATGGATTGTGACCAAAGTCAAGCTTCTTGCCATGATCATCCCATTCATAAAACGGAAAATCGATAATCCAAGCCAAGGCTACCTCATCCGATTTTTTCAAGTTGAAGTGAGTGGCAAATTCGTTTCGCAGACGGCCAAGCACGGCGTTGACGACTGGGCGAGTGTCAGCACCAAAGAACACGGCGTCACCATCAGCCGCACCAGTTTTTTGCTGAATCGCCGTAAGCTCTGTTTCACTCAAGAACTTAGCAATTGGTGATTTTGCCTCGCCATCTTGGTAAGTGATGTAAGCTAAACCGCCCGCCCCTTCACTTTTAGCAATGTCAGTGAACTGATCAATTTGCTTGCGGCTGAGGCTAGCGCCATTTTTAACACAAATCGCCTTGATACACGCGGCGTTTTTGAACACGCCAAATTCAGTGTTGGCAAATACATCGGTCAACTCAATCAGCTCCATGCCAAAGCGCAAATCTGGCTTATCCGAGCCATAGGTCTCCATGGCGTCGCGGTAGGAAATGCGCGGAATCGGCTGGCCATCGCCTACCGACAGATCACTCAAATCCAGCAATTTCTTGCCAGCAAAATCGGTCGCGAGCTGCCGTATCAGCGGCTCGACTTCCTGGCGGACTTCCTCGCCGTCTTCCACAAAGCTCATCTCCAAATCCAGCTGATAAAACTCGCCGTACAGTCGATCAGCCCGCGGATCTTCATCGCGGAAGCAGGCTGCCAGCTGGTAATACCGCGGCACGCCGCCAACCATCAACAGCTGCTTGAACTGCTGCGGCGCTTGCGGTAGAGCGTAAAACTTATTTTCCTGCAAACGACTGGGGATTAGAAAATCGCGCGCACCCTCGGGGCTAGAATTTGCCAAAATCGGCGTCTGAATCTCGATGAAATCGTGGTCATCCATGTATTGATGCATCCGTCGGTACATTTCGGCACGTTTTTTCAGCATGTCCTGCATCTTTGGACGGCGCAAGTCAAGGTAGCGATACTTAAAACGCAAGTCTTCGCCCGCTCGGTTTTCCTCAGCAAACGGTTGGATTGGCAGAGTTTCAGCACGGTTTAAAATTTCCAGGTTTTCCACTACAATTTCCACATTACCGCTGGCGATATTTGGATTCTTCAGACCCTTGCCACGTTCTGCCACCACACCGCTGACGCGAATCACAAACTCATCACGCAGGCTTTCCGCCAAACGAAACGCTTCCGCCTGCTCAGGATTAATCACTAGCTGCACCAACCCAGTATGGTCACGCAGGTCAATAAAAATCAGCCCACCGTGATCACGCCGGGAATGCACCCAGCCAGCCACCGTAGTCATTTCTCCAACACTATCAGGGGTATGTATCGCCAAAACTCTCTTTTTCATATCTGTTATTATAGCATATTGATGTGTTTTTTCGCCTTTGGCGTCACCCGCCGGCCGCGCGGCGTGCGTTCGATAAAGCCAATTTGTAGCAAATACGGCTCGTAAAAGTCTTCAATCGTCGTCGCTTCGTCACCTGTCAGCGCAGCAATGGTCGTCAGCCCCACCGGATTATCACCATAATTTTCCAGAATTGACTGTAGTAAATTGCGGTCGGCTGGGTCCAATCCCAGCTCGTCCACTTCCAACATTTCCAAAGCACTCGTTGTCGTTTTTACATCAATTATGCCATCGCCGTTGATGTCGGCATAGTCGCGCACGCGCTTGAGCAGGCGATTAGCGATGCGCGGTGTCAAGCGAGCCCGTGTCGACAACAGGTTCGCTGCTTCGCGCCGAATCGACGACTCCAGGATGGCTGCACTCCGTGTCACAATTTTAGCGATATCCTCTGGCTCGTAAAATTCCAGTCGGTAAATATGTCCAAACCGATCGCGCAGCGGCGCTGCCAAACTACCCGTCCGCGTTGTCGCGCCGATGACCGTAAACCGCGGCAAATCCAACCGAATTGACCGGGCTGCCGGGCCTTTACCGATGACGATATCCAGCTTGAAATCTTCCATCGCCGAATATAAAATCTCTTCCACTGCCCGGCCGAGTCGATGAATTTCATCGATGAACAAAATGTCGCCGTCCGCCAAATTCGTCAAAATTGACGCCAAATCACCCGCCTTTTCAATGGCCGGGCCGCTGGTGATGCGCAAATTTGTCCCCATCTCGTTAGCGATCACTGTCGCCATGGTGGTCTTGCCCAATCCTGGCGGGCCGTACAGCAGCACATGATCCAATGGCTCACCGCGCTTCTTCGCCGCGTCAATCGCTAAGCGCAAATTACGTTTCAATCGCTCCTGGCCAACATATTCATTAAAACTCTGCGGGCGCAGACTGACTTCAATCCGCTGCTCCTCGGAATCGTCGTCATGCGGGCTGGTATCGACTATTCTTTGAATTGCCATTATAAGCTCCTGTAATATTCTTTTAGCATCTTAGCCATCAGTCGCTGCCGCTGTTTTAAAAATTCTTCATAATCAACGGCCACCGCCTTCATTAATAAAATTGGAATTGCATTATCACTAAAGTTGCTTTTTAGTTCATCCTCGCCAGTAATATCACTGTGATGGTCATTTTTATTACTTAAAATATCGCTTAAGTAATCGCGAGGGGCTAAATCTCCGACTGAAATATTTATATCATTGCGCAGATGTACAAAATTAGCAATTCTATTGTATTTAGTTTTATCATAGCCATGCTTAACTAAATAATTTTTAGGAAAAATGTGATGCACGTCATCAGTCGCCAAATCTCTGGCAATATTATTTTTCGACAAGAAGCCTTGCTTTAGTAATTTATTCTGCGCCGCAACAAACATGTGCCAAAACGGATTATTTATCGTCGGCTTATCAAGCTCGTCAACCAATGTTGAGTTCCAAAATATATCAGATAATTCCTGCTTTTCCAGCGTAGCAACAAATTTAGCCAAATCTCCAGGATTTTGAATCCGTTTAATATCCTGCTCAAACTTAGTTTCAAAACTACCGGAATGGCGACCAGTCAGTAACGAAATTGCCAGCAATCTACGAACTAGCGAATTAGCTTCGGCATGATTTTCGCCAATATCAAATAGCCGCAGGTACATTGCATAGGCGTAATTAACGGCATTGCGAGCAATCAACATACTAGGTTCGTCATAACCGCTGCCGCGCAAAATGTTTTGCACAAAATGCTTAAATTTATTTTCGTTTGTAAATTGGTACAAACCCTTCTCAAGCTTTCGGAAGGACTCGTCAGCAATTTCTTTTTCATCCTGGCGAGTTTCAAAATTACGGCCCGAAAGCAATGCCACGATATCGCCAAGTTTGCCCCTTGCAAACTGCGTCAAACCAACAACCCGAATAATATCATTATATGATGGGTCATACAGGTCGTCTGTTTCATTTTTAAGCCAAGATATTTTCGTAAAATAATCAGTTTTAGCAAATTCTGTATCGTTTTCCTTAATAATATCAAACTGCTCGGGGGCAACCGACAGATGTGCAAAATAATCAATAAATTTACGGAGTTTCATGCCCATTTCATCGCCCGGCTCGTTCTCATAAACCGCAATTTTACTCATTGCAAAATCGGCATTACTGAGATTAACGCCGCTGGCATTAATTCGGACAAATATTTCATTTACTATATTGATATCCAAAGACGGACTAAGCTGGATTTCGCCAATTTGCTTATTTTTAATTTGGATCAAACGGTTAAGTCGCGTATTAACCTCTTGGCGCGTTAACGACGGATTTTTTTCTGCATATTCTTCAACAAACGTCAGCGTATCATAGCCGTTTACCATCACTTCAGCAATATCGCTAATCCATTCTTTACCGCGAATAGTTGAAACTGTACGAGTACGAAACTCCTCAGTCAGCGGATTAAACGATATAGCAATCCGTTTTTTCTTATATTTTTTATCTATCACATCAAGCCCGCTAATCGCTGCCCTGAGTGCAGTGATACGTTGCTGGCCATCAATCAAAATACGTTTGCCCTGCGACGTCGACCCATCCTTCAGCTTCACGTCTGGGTTTTGCCAAGTAATGATATAGCCGACTGGATAGCCTTGATATAACGAATCCATCAAATCGCGTACCTGCCAACTCATCCATACAAACGGCCGCTGGATCTCCGGAATAGCAATTGCACCGCTTTCTACCCAGGCCAGAATAGTGCTAATTGGCGTTTGATTAAGAGAAAATTTTGTATCTTCCATATATGTCTATTATAGCACCCTGAGAATGAGACCTACGTTAAGATGTAGTAGTAATCACCCCTCAAGTGTCTCCCAACGAATCCAAAAACACAAACTCCATAAACAACATCACGAACTAAATATTTCAAATAAAGAGACCCTACTTCTTCAACGCCTCGGTCACCCGCTGTGCCGTTGGCAGGTTGACATCGATATTTTCCAGCGCCTTGGTGGCGTCAGCCAAGGTGTAGCCCAGCGCCATTAGTGCCTCTAACGCTTCGTCGGAAGTATTCAATTCAGTCTGGACTGGCGCGGCCGCTCGGCCGTACTGCGTCGGTAGGCCAACTTTATCGCTCAAATCAACCACCACGCGCTCAGCAGTTTTTTTGCCGACACCAGCAGCTTTTTGCACGAAGGCGCTATCGGCGTTAGCAATAGCGTTGCGTACGTGCTCCGCATCGCCAAGGCTGAGAATGGCTAGCGCCGCCTTCGGCCCGACACCCTGAACGGTGATCAGCATTTCAAACAATTTCTTCGCTGCCAGACTTGAAAAGCCAAACAATTCTTCCGCTTGCTCACGCACATGATGATAGGTATAAAACTTAGCGTCTTGATCCAGCGCCACCGCCTCGAAATCACCAGCCGACACGCTCACTTCATAGCCGACGTCGTGAACGTCAATCACGATGCTGCCCGCGCCAAACTTTTCAGCGATCGTGCCAGAGAGGTGGGCGATCACGGTCGTCTGTCTCCGCCGCCCGGAGGATTGGTTGGGCCGGGCGAGGTGCCGCCGCTGCCACCGCCTGAACCGCCACCGCTGCCACCGCCACTGCCATTACCGCCGCCCGGATTTTGGTCGTCATCGCCGGTACTACCACACGACGCAGTCTTTCGCGAATGTTTCGTCGCATCAAATTTGTCTTCGCTGATGGTAATGAGACGTTTGGTGGCTAGGTCACAGACGGTGATCTGCTTAGTAGTGGACGTCTGCCGACAATCAGCAGCGTTCTTGGAATATTTAGCGGCGTCAAATTGATCTTCAAAAATTGACTCCATTTGCTTGGTCGCGAGGTTACACACCTCGATCTTTGGCTTGGTCTGATCGCATTTCTCGGTCGGGAGGGCGCTCGAGAGGAAATATTCTTTGTAAGCACCGGGGCTAGAATCATCAGCCAGGCCGCCATTACTACTACAGACGTTTCGCTGGACAACGCCGTTTGGCACATCAAAACCAGTTTTCGCGCCTGCCAGCAGCTTGGTCATCGTCGCCCGCCAAATTGGTGCCGCCACATCCGAACCGCCGCTGTTCATGACCTTATTGTTGTTATTGCCGACCCACACGCCGACAGCATATTGCGGCGTATAGCCAATTGTCCAAGCATCGCGGTTATCATTGGTGGTACCCGTCTTGACAGCGACCGTTTTACCGCCCACCGTCAGGCTGCTACCAAACATCCCCGCCCGCGCGGCATTATCCGACAAGATACTGGAGATAAGATAGGCGCCACCCTGACTGATCGCTTGGCGCGTATTGGCTGTTTTCCACGAAGCGTTTTTGTTGAATTTGTCCCTAACTTCGGTGATGAGATTGAGTGATTCGTACTGCGTACCGCCATTGGCAAAGGCCGCGTAGGCATTAGTCATCTCGCTCAGGCGCACCTCAGCCGAGCCAAGTGCCAGTGACAATCCGTAATTTTTGTTTTCGTCGAGTGTGCTAATGCCGAGCTTCTTGGCGGCTTGGATGGAACGATTGATGCCATACTTTTGCATGATCAGAACGCTCGGGATGTTCAGCGACCAGCTGAGTGACTTGCGCGTCGTCACTTTACCATTCCAGCGGCGGGTAGCATTATAGGGTACGTAGCCATTAAAGTCGGTTAACTTATCATCAAAAATTGTTGCCGGCGTAATCACGCCATCAGCCATCGCTTGTGCATAATACAGCGGCTTGAAGCTCGAGCCAGGCTGCCGCGGCGTGGTCACCATATTGACCTTACCCCACTCGGCATTATTGTAATCAGCACTACCGACCAGAGCCCGCACTTCGCCAGTTTTTGGATCAATGACGATACCGCTGGCGTTGGTGCCACCGAGGCGATTGATCTGCTTCATTTGTTTGGTGATATTCTCCTGGAGGAGATGCTGCGTGTCGAGATTCAGCGAGGTCTTGACGCGGTAGCCTGAACGCATGACTTTTTCGTAACCGTATTTGTCACTGAGCTGTTTGATGACCATCTCGGCAAAATGCGGCGCTTCGGAATTTGTGTGAGCCGCACCGCCGCCAGTATATGCCAGCTGCGTGGCTTCCGCCTGCTGCTTCTGTTCCTCAGTGATAAAGCCTTCGGTCTGCATCCGACCGAGCACCGTCTTTTGGCGCTGCTTGGCGTATTCGGCATTACCGCTGATCGGCGAATAGCGGCTTGGTGCCGGTAGCACGCCAACTAGCATACTACTCTCAGCCAGTGTTAAATCCTTTGGCGATTTATTGAAATACACCTTGGCCGCCTCCTCGATACCAAAGGCATTTTCACCAAAGTACACCGAGTTGAGGTACATCATCAAGATCTGCTCTTTGCTGTAATTTTGCTCGATGGCGATAGCCATGAATAGCTCTTGGTACTTGCGCATAAAGCTATGTTCATTGCTGAGCAAATTGTTCTTGACCAGCTGTTGCGTCAAGGTCGACCCGCCACCGTGCCGCGTGATCGCTGCCCGGAAAATACTGAAAATATTAAAGCCGCTGTGCTTGTAAAAATCCTTATCCTCACTGGCGATCAGCGCCTTTTTCATACTCTCGGAGATATCATTCAGCTGCACCAAATTCCGCCGCTCGGCATTACCAACGCTATAAATCACCTTATCCTTGGCGTCGGTCAGCACGATACCGGTATTATTGCGGTTCATCAGCCGCTCCTGATCAGCAATGTCGCGGGCATAGTAAAGATAGCTGGCAATCGGCACGATGATCAAAAACAGTAGAATTGGCAGCAGACACACCATAATTTTTTTCGGCCGGCTCAGCCGCCAAAACCACAAAAAGTGTTTGTGTTGACGCGGTAATTTACCAGGTTTTGCCTTGACTTGACCGAGATTGGCATACCGACCCATGTGCGGCGGCTGCTTCTTTATCGGAGCTCGTTTTCCCTTGCCTAATTGCACCATATATCAATTATACCACGCTGGGGCGCGTCATCGCTGCGTGAGTGATGGCCGCCGCGAGCGCGTCGGCGCAGTCATCTGGCTTAGGCGCCTGGCTAAGGCCTAGGTTGAGGCGTACCATTTCTTGGATCTGCTTTTTATCAGCCTTGCCATAGCCAGTTAGCGTCTGTTTAATCTGTAGCGGCGTGTATTCACTGATCACGAGGCCCGCTTTATGCCCAGTCAACATTGCTACACCACGAGCATGAGCCACAGAAATAGCGGTAGTAACGTTGCGCGCAAAAAATAATTTTTCAATTGACATCACCTCAGGTCTAGTCTCAGCGATAATCTCCGTCAGGCCATCAAAAATCTCCGCCAGCCGCTCGTCTAGCGGTGTGTGTGCCGGCGTCTTGATCACGCCAGCCGTCACCAGCCGGTAGCCGCCCTGCCTCGCGTCAATCACGCCAAAGCCCAAAATGCCAGTCCCTGGATCAATGCCAATAATTCTCATGTGTTTATTATAACACCTGGCCGGTGACAGTGATTAATGCGATGACCACCTCGACGAGCTACTCACCAAATTATCGCTTGCCGCGCGTGATAGCGTGTTTCAGCCAGCCAGCAGCCCGGCCAATTTCCCAGCGCCACTGCCAGCCAGCATAACCAACCGCCAGCAGACTGACGCCGCCGAGCACCCACCAGCCCCACATCGCGCCCGTCACCTGCTTGACCTGCTCCGGCGCAAAGCCGGGTTTCGGTGCAGTAGCCAGCGCGACCTTGCGGCAGCGCTTCGTCTTTGGATTGCGCTCAAAGCCTTCGGCACACTCCTTTAACACGTCACTATCAGCGGCAATTTTCTTACAGCGCCCGGTGGCGGGATTACGAAACTTACCATCGGGACATGGCTTTAGGGTTTTGGCGGCCGCGGCTGCAATTGACCGGCACCGACCGGTTATCTCGCTCCGATAATACCCTTCACGACACGGCGTTTGGGTTTTGAGCTTGCTGATGTTGCGGCACCGACCGGTTTCTGGTGAACGATATTGGCCGGGCTTACACGGCGCGAGTTCTGGCTCGTTCACGATATTACGGCAGCGGCCCGTTGTCGGTGAACGGTACTGCCCCGGACGGCACGGCGTCGGCACTGGCTCCACCGGCTCCTTGACACAACGGCCCGTGAGCTCGTGACGCACATAGCCCGCCTTACAATCTGGCCACTGCTTGAATTCGTTGGGCTGAGCCGGTGTCGGCAAAATGTCACCTTCCATTCCCCGTCAAGCAGGCTCCACGACGAGTCCTTGGCCGCGCCAGCAAATGATGTCTGGTCAATTTCATTGCCGCTCTCGTCCAGCACGTACACTTCGCCGCCGCCGGTCTTTGTTAATTTGAGATTTGTCTCTGCCAGCCGAACGACATGCAGCGCCCTGGCCGCCAGTTCAACACCCCTGAACGTGTGCGTCGTGTCCTTGTGCTTACCCCGACCTTTGACGAGAATGGTGCAGCCCGTAAGGTCGAGGTCGCTGGTCCCGGCATTAATAATCTCGATAAACGGTGCGTCGACATTGGTCGCGATCTCGTGTAATTTCAAGCCGCTGCAGCGATTACTCGGTGGCGCCGGATCAACTGGCGGACGCGGCTCGTCAGGCTCACTGCACGCTGGCAGCTCACGAAGGCGCGGCGCCTCGCCGACCGAAAAATCGCTGACGTTATTATCCGTATCAGTCACCACGCCATTTGTTTGGCAGCGCCAGGCGTGTAGCTTGCCGCCTAGCTTAATCGGGCTGCCCTCACGCTCTGAGGCCGCGCCCCAGCCAACCAGATCCGACACCCGCCCATCACTCATCACCAATTTGACAGAGCCGCCGGTTTTTGCCAGCACTTTCTTGCTATCAAACCGCAGGTCAGCCTGCTCATCAGCTAGCTGTCTATCACCGACCACCAACGCCCCACCCGCCGGTACTACTAGGTCGGTCGAGATTGTTTTGAGCGTCGTCACCTGTCCCTTCTGATTAACATACTGCAGCGTCCAACCAGCGATATTGGCTGGCCCTGACGATAGATTATAGAGTTCGACGTAGGTACCGCGCGCTGCATTGAGGCCGACTTTGGTGATCAAGAGCCTGGCTGATGCGCGAGCCGCGGCTGACGGTGCAGGAGGTTCAGAAGGCGTTGGCCTGACCGGGGTGGGTGTTGATGGGTCTGCCGGCGGTGTTGACGGAGCGGGTGTAGACATAGACGTACCGCCAGAAGCTATATCCGGCGTGGCCGCCGCTGGGGCTAGTGGCCTGGTCGGAGCCGCCGGGCTGGGTACTGGATTGGCTGGCTGGGGCGCAGGCGTGTCCGTTGGCGCAACCGGTGTCAAGTCACTAGCAGGAGGTGTGGCCTCTGGCGGGGAGTCACTCGCAAACGCTACCACCGGCTGAAACACCAGCGCAATTATCGTTGACATAAGTAGTAGGCGGGTCAAAACCTTCATCGTGAACTCCCTGCTTGGCTTATGTTGACTAATTATTATTGTAAAAGAAATTCCTCCGAAACGCAAAAAGAGCACCGTCGGGGGCGCTCAATACATAGTCAATACATGGCCTAAACGCAGGTCACTCCGCAGTGATATCAGCATTGGTATGCACATTCACCACGTCGTCCAAGTCGTCCAGCGCATCAACTACCTTCATCAATTTCTGTGCGGTTTCCATATCAGCAATCTCAACTGGCGTGTTAGCGATGTAGCGCAGCTCGGCGTCTTTCACCTTCAAACCCTGTTCAGCCAACTGATTTCTAACACTCGCCAAATCCTTCAACTCCGTGTAAACAATGATCTCGCCGTCTTCCTCGACCGCATCTTCAGCACCAGCATCCAGCACTTGCAGTAGCAATTCTTCGCCCGTGCCCTCTACGGTGATCACACCCTTGCGAGTAAATTGAAACGCCACACTACCAGCGTCAGCGATGCGCCCGCCGTTCTTCACCAACGCCGTTTTGACTTCTGGCAAGGTACGGTTACGGTTGTCGGTCGCCGTCTCAATGATGATGCCGACGCCGCCAGGACCATAGCCTTCATAGGCAATTTCCTCCAGTGCCGCCGCGCTTTTATCAGCCACGCGGTCAATCGCCCGCTGAATGTTAGCACTCGGCATGTTGGCTGCCTTGGCTTTTTCAATGGCCATTGCTAAACTTGCATTCAATGTCGGATCGGTACCGCCACGCGCCGCAATTGCAATTTGATTACCCAATTTCGTGAAAATCGCACCACGCTTTGCATCAACAATCGCTTTCTGCCGGTGTGTCGTCGCCCATTTACTGTGTCCTGCCATGTGTCTATGCCTCCAGAAAATTCGTTTCTTTTAGTATAGCAGAAAATGGACGAGGGGTTAACTATCGACCTGGTTGGTGGTGTCTTCTGAGAGAACGAAGCCACCACAATTTGATTCTATGCGTACCTCCCAGATATGCACACCATCGTGATATTCTTCTTTGTTGATATATACACCATACTGACGAGAGATAATCCCCTTATCAACATATTTCTGTAGTATACCTCTGACATATCCCTCGATCATATTCCCACTCCTCCGCTCCAACACATCCAGCGGAGGTTGTAGAACAGGATACTGACGCTCCCCTGACAAAGCTTCACAATTATTTGTTAAATATACCCCAGGAGATGCCTCGCCTAACTCCGCATCCAGAGGAGTAACCTCCTCACATTCAAGGTCTGCGTTGGTCTGCAGGACATCTTTTCGATGTCGGGAGTTCCTTTTGGCAATAGCCATCACAAAATACGATAACTCTACGTCATCAGGTGTCAGCTCGCCTCGCTCCCGCTGCTCATCAAAGTCATGAATAAATTGACGTAACGTCTCATCGCTAGCCTTATCGGCTGCAACGAGGGGTGCTATCGCCTCATTCATGCGTTTCGAACTTTCTTCTTTAATCACAGCCAAGGTCTGGGCGACCTTCGTTGACTCCTGAATTTGCTGCATCTGCACAGACGCTGCTTCTCTAATTTCCCTACACCGCCTGTCGAACTCCTTCCGAGCTTCCTTAATTTGTCTTTCTTGGTTAGCTAAAACTTCCGCGCGTTGCCGCTGATCGCCTCGCTTGGTCTCATGCGTTTTATCGCTGTATTCGTTATATACATTGTCGATTGTCGTATATATTCGACAAAACTCCTCAAGTGTCATCGGAGCGGCTACTCCTTGCTCCCCCTGCGTCTCGTCACCACCTTGCATATCCCCACGGACTTCAACCTCATCAGGCTGTTGCTCACCATAATTATTCGATGCGGCTGCTAGCCTCTCCCATGAAGCTGCTAGATCCTGGCCTTGATTACTGCTATCTCCACCTATTCTTTCTTTGCCCATTTCATTCCTCCAGATTGAATAATGTTATACCTCTCTAGCCATCGCCCGAGGATTGAACCTGTACCCACCCGTCCCAAGTGATCAGCCGAATAACCTGATAGTAGTACACTTATCAGGTTTCCTCAAGCATGAGCGAGATCGGCAGCCTGCCACAATCGTCCACGGCTACTCAACCACATTACTCTCACGCAGCCGCAGCCCGGTCTGTCGCCGCATCCACCACATTGCCCCGATAATGACGAGGTAGGTAATGATTACCCATAGCCAGCTCAAGTTCACCTCCAGCTGCGCCCAGTCCAGCCCTGCCAGCCACGTGGCGACGCCGACCATATACTGGAGCAGCCACGTCGTCGGCGCGGCGACGAGTCCAGCCACCACCGACACATCCGCGCACACACCAACCACAAAGGTCAGCAGCATCGCCAGCGGCACCAATGGCAGAATGAGCACATTCGCGATCAGCGCCACGTTACTAATCACACCAAACGACGCTACCAGCAGCGGTAACGTCATGATCTGGGCCGACACCGTCTCGCCGATAATCTGCCGGATCACCCCGGGCGGCTTCGTACCAAAAAAGTATCGCTGCAGCAGCGGCGCCAGGATAATCACCCCGCTAAACGCCGCGAAACTCAATTGCCAACCGAGGTCATTCCAGCCAAACTGCGGATTGATAAGTAGCGTCATCGCCGCAGCGACTGGTAGCAGCACCAACGGATGAATCGTCCGGCCATAATACCACGCGGCTAGGCTGAGGCTCGCCACCAGCCCGGCCCGCGACATGCTCGGACTGAGGCCGGTCATCGCCATAAAGCCAATGATCATCACACCGGCACTCAGTGCCGCCAGATATTTCGACACCCGAACGAACAGTCGCCGCGCCAGCCGCACTAAAATTGTTAAGTTATAGCCGCTGGCCACGATAACGTGCGTCAAGCCTGCGACCTGCAGCGCCGTCATCAATTCCAGCGGCAATGCCCGCCGTAAACCCATCAAGAACCCGAGGCCCAGCGCCGCCTCCGACTCCGGCACGTACCGTCGCACCCGCTCCGCAAACCAATCACGCACGCCCACTGCCACGTCGCCCGGCTGCTCGCGCGTCACTCGTTCAACCGCTGCCCGCGACATCCGCGCCGCAAACGCCCCAAACCCATCGCTCAGCACACCCCGCACAGTGACCACGTCGCTGCGTTTAATCGCCTGGTTATGTCTCGTCACCACCCAGACACTACCAGGTAGCCGCCGATCATTACTCATGATATCACCCAGGCGCAGCACTGTCTGCTCCTTTTTATCGACATCAGGATCTTCCAGTACCCGCCCGCTCAGCCGCACCGTTTGACCGATTAGCGTTTGATAGTGCTCTAGGCCGACCTGCCCCAGACTGCCTCGCCACAGTCCAATGAGCGCTCCGCCGATCAAGGCTACTACGACCAGCCAGCGCCGCGCCCCAACGAGCGCCGCTAGGGCCAATACCATTCCCGCTACTAACCACATCCAACCAGCGAACAACCCGTACGGCGCTCGCATCACGCTGATAACGCCGATGACGATGCCGACACCAGCCGCCGCCAACAGCCACGACACATGCAAACGCTGAGTGAGGCCGAGAGACTTCATATTGTTAGTATACGCGAAGCGCGGCCAGACTTACATCAAATCACCTGAAATGGATACAATAAAAATCCTAGTTCATGAACTAGGATTGTACTCCACGTGGAGGGCCCACCGGGGCTTGAACCCGGGACACCCTGCTTAAAAGGCAGGTGCTCTAACCAACTGAGCTATGGGCCCGCACATGACGCGCAGCGCAACGAAGCGAGAACGCGACTTTTCACATTTTATCACAGAGAAGCAGCATTTTCAACGCTTTGTTTTCTTGGAGGCGGGCGCCTTGGCCTTGAGTGGCACACTCATATCAAGCAGCCCCGCTACCAGCCCAACGGTCGCCGCATAGCGCCACCAGTCGCTCAGCAATTTGTATGTCTTCATCGCATCCGCATCCAAGCTCATAAACTTGCCCAGTGGCCGCACCAGCATCGCCGCTGCTAGCACGCCGACTAGCACTGCCGAGATTAGCCGCAGTAACTTGCCAGGCCCCTTTGGCCCAGTAACTAATAATAGCACCAGCGGCCCCACCGTCAGGATAATCGTCGCGATAACACCGTTCGGCAATCCCACTACGCTACTAACACCTAGCCCGCCGATCACCCCGGCCAGCCACTCCGCCCATAATTCTGCCAACAGTGCACCAGCCGCTAGTGCCAGCGCCAACACGCCAAATCGCCGGTTTAACACGAAAGCTAGCGCCGCTACCACCACGGCTACACCACCAAATAACAACACTACACTCATCGCTTCCCCTCCGTCGTAAACCGCGCAGTGACGCCCGGCTTGATACCATGCTCCTTGGCACTACCCGCCGGCAGCTCTAACACGTACCGCGCCGGAACTGGCGTGTGATATACCTCATGCGGCTCATTGTCAGGCCAGACATCACGCTTGACGTGCACGACCTTTTTCTTGGCATCTAGCCAGATAATATCAATCGGGACGCGCATATCCTTCATCCAAATTGGTATATCACCGTCTTTCTCGGCCACGAACAACATCCCCTCGCTCTTACCCAGCTCCTGCCGACCGCCCAAGCCCCGCGCCCGCGTCTCGTCCGTATCAGCGACCTCTACTCGAAATGTACCCTTACCAATATCAACAGTCGTGTACGTCTTATTCATCTGGCGCGACACCGCCCATACGCCGTAGCCGACCCCGGCCAGCACACCGAGTACGATCACCCAAACGATGATCCGCTGCACTATCGACGCCGACTTCGCATTCATACTCCCATTATAGCAAGTTTATCTTCAGGCGCCGACTTTATCTTTTTTGTTACCGCGCTTGGCGTTGCGATCAATATAATCAATAATCCGACCAGCCACATTGCGGCCCGTCACCTTTTCGATGCCAAATCCTGGACTAGCATTCACCTCCAGCACCAATGCACCACGACTTGAGCGCATAAAATCAACGCCGGCCACTACCAGGCCCATTGCCTTGGCGGCCTTAACGCACATCTTTTGTTCATCAGGCGTCAACTTGACGACCGTTCCCTCACCGCCTTTGTGTAAATTACTGCGAAAATCATCGTCCAAACTCTGCCGTTTCATGCTAGCCACCACTTGACTACCGACCACAAACGCCCGAATATCGGTGCCGGCCGACTCTTTGATAAATTCCTGCAACAGCACGTTTGTGCCGTCAGAATTGCTGAGATAAAACGCCTGCATGACCGACTTGGCGGCCTTGATCGTCTCGGCTAACACCACGCCATTGCCATGTGTCCCGCGCGCCAGCTTGATAATCGCCGGCGTACCGCCAATCTCATCCAGTAGCACATCGATGTCCGTTTCATTACGCGAGAACACCGTCTTCGGGATCGCCACACCAGCCCGCGCCAGTAACTGCGTCGAGCGCAGTTTATCCCGCGCCCGCGTAATGGCGATTGACCGATTCATAAAAAACGCCTGCGGATTCGCCATCTCTAGCTGCCGCAATACCGCCGTCCCGTAGCGCGTCATATAACTAGCAATCCGCGGGATGAGCACATCGAAATTACCGATCTCCTTACCACGATAAATAACTTTCGGATGCCGCTCATCAATTGACACGTAGCAATTTTTATACTTAATAACCTTAACTTGATGCCCGCGTTTTTCGGCCTCTTCTCTGAGTCGGAGGGTGGAGTAGTTGATGTTACCGTTACTGAGGATTGCAATATTCATATCATGCTCCCTTTACATGAAATATGTCATCTACAACAGCCAACGCATTTAGATGATTATGAACGATATAGACCACTGCGTCACCCTCAAGAGCTTCCTGTCGTGCAGCGTTAAGCGCTTCTCTATGATCGGTAATAACCTCCACCGGTACATTATTTGCCCTCGCAGATTCAGCAATTATATTTGGGACATCACCCACTTTTCGACCTTTATCCCCATCCTTACTAGCCATATCATAAATAAACAACTTATCATAAAAGCCTACAAAATAATCAGCCGACCTCTTGATGTGATCATCTCCCCTTGCATTATTCATACGCAGAACACCAATGACCCTACCATCCGCAGGTATACTATTGCGCGCAAATTCTGCGATCTGCTTAAGAGACTCACGCTCATGCGCAAAGTCAATAATTACCTTCGTTCCATTCGCAGCTTCTCGAATCACCATCCGTGCACCATTTGGATCCGGTATATACCCAGTCAGAGCATTGATCGCCCTCTGGAGTTGTGCTGGCTCGTCCTTGTAGAATCTCCATAAAGCAGACAATATGAACATTCCATTATACAGACTGGGTTGATGTTTCCCTTGGTAGAGCCATGGCATAGTTTCTATGTCGACGGACATGGACTCACGACCGTCGCTAAGAATTACTATTTTATTATCTTGAATCGTCGCAATATAGTCAGCCTCGAAATCACGACTCTTCCCAAGCGTGCATGCAACACGGATGACATCGTCGCTCGGTATCTGGCAAAGCTGTTCAGCTATCATGTCGTTGTCAGCATTATATATAGCAGTACCAGATGCAGCAATCTTATGCAGAATAAACGACGCCTTAGCATTTGCTAGCTCACGACGACTAGTTATCTTGCCTTCCTGCTTGATATGATCATCAAAAACATTAGTAAATATACCGATCTCATGACTAAAGTAAGCCAGGCCTTTATCATGGACCCCAACTGATGCCTCTAGCACGGCTATTGGTTTTTTTTGACCCCTTAGTGCTAAAAGAGCCTTACCTGGAGCGACAGCCGTACCAAGGCCAAATAAATCAGTAAAATCTTCTTTCGACATCAGCGGATCACCCCCTAGCATAATCCTATGCGTATCAACGCCGAGGACAGCTTCATCATGCACTGCATTTATTGCATAATGTAGTGCGCGCACACATGTAGTCTTTCCTTTGGTTCCAGCTATGGCAATAATCCGAGTTGTCTGTTTCACTTTTTGCCCTCTCTTCCTTTTATAAATTTTCTATGGAAATTATATGGATCACTCCGCAGTTCGTCGTTTAACCCGGTCTTTCTAGGTGATTGGAGCTTAATATTTTTTTTAGAAACATCAACAAGAAATTTTCCAGCTATAGTACGCCTGCCTATGAGGATCGGAAATTTTTGCTCTGAACGATTAGCTAGATAAAAGAGCGCACGAATCTTTCTACCAGCAACCACAACGGTAAGATGGGTGCGGTAACGTATCTGACATGTACTGTTACTACTCTTTATTTTTGCTACCCCAAAATCGGTACGCCGTAATAATCTTCCAGAATAATAGGGAGAACCTTTTCCGAAAAGTGTGAACTTCAATATACCATCTCTAGTAACTTTGATATTACTTGCCCATATGACGGACGCATCTGCCCCCGTGTCGATCTTTGCGGGTATATTACGGTACTTACCTACCGATACTTTCTCGGTCACGCCGACACTATCCACCAAGCAACCCCTTCAGGCCATTTGCCCAGGCTATCGCCTCTTTATCTGAGGTTATCTGCGGCGCGCGATTGACTTCTATCACATACGGGGTGCCATCGGGACTTATTATAATATCCACACCCGCCACACCAAGCCCTAAAACCCTAGCGGATTTCCTTGCAGTAACAAGTGCTGTCTCGAGACCTTCCATCGTATCTACTGGTGTAGATGTACCTCCGGCCGACTCATTATTAACATGACGACCCGCGGCAGCTCGTCTATGTTCAATATTAAATTCCTCACCAACCACCAGTATTCTATAATCACCATCATTTGGAATAAAATTCTGAAGCAAAAATCGCTTCTTAGGCCATGATGATATAATCGTTGCAATCTCGTCCACACTGTCTATCTTATAATTATCCTTACCGTGAGTCGCGTCCGTAGCTTTTAGGATCGCTGGCAAACCTACCTTATCAATATTTTTTGCCATGGCATGCGCTGATCCGAATAGTGTTGTCGGTACAAATATATCCTCAGCCCATAATTTCATCATTGTCGCCAACTTACGAGCCCTCAGGTACCCGCCAGACAAGCATTCATCAATAAAGGCAGTTCCGTGCTTTTGACAGTAAAGAGCAACAGCCAAGGCCTCCTCGTAATATACATTATCATTCTCAGCTACAGCCCGAAAAACTACTAAATCAAATTCTGAAACATCATGACCGCTGACAGTGTCGACTATACAGGTATTGTTACCATCTACACAGAAAAACAGGTCAGGGATTGTACTAATTACAACCGTAGCATCGACTAGACAAACTCCAACTCTATCAACTAGCGCTCTAAGGCGCCGGAGAGTGCCAGATCCTGCAGCAAGAATTAAGATTTTCATATCACCCGAATTATACGAAAAATAACACAATCTGTCAATATTAGCATAGAGCCTGCCACCTTTGCGATGGCTGCTTTTTAGAGATAGCTCCATCTACTTACTTGATTACTATCAATCCAACTACGAGAACAACCCCCGCTTCCTCGCACCATCAAACTGCTCCAGTAATTCACGCTGTTTCTTGCTCAGTTTGGTTGGCGTATCAACGATGACACCGACAATGTGCGGGCCGCGTTCATCGTTTCTCAAGTGCGGCACGCCGTGGCCTGATAGCTTAAAGTCTGTCCCCGACTGGGTGCCGGCTGGGATTTTCATCCGCACCGTACCGTCCACGGTCTCCACATCAATTTCCGTACCCAATGCCGCGTCAACCATTGAGATATGCTCTTCTGACAGAATAATGTCGCCTTCACGCGTGAACTTCTTATGGGCTTTGACGCGAATGTGAACGTATAGATCGCCACGTGGGCCGCCTTGAACAGCTTCACCGCGACCATGCAGGCGGATCGTCGCGCCATCGTCAATGCCAGCTGGGATCTTGACCGTAATCTCCTGGCGCTGGCGAGTTGTACCCTTGCCGCCACAGACTGAACAGTTTTGCTCTGGGATTTTGCCGCGGCCATGACAGGTTGGACAAGTGACTGCTTGCTGAATTTGTCCAAAAATCGAGTTCATGACGCGAGTCTGCTGACCAGAGCCCTTACAGTCCTCACAGGTCTTCAAGCTATGGCCCGGCTCGACGCCATCACCATGACAGTGTTCACATTCAGCATCGAGCGTTATGCTCAACTTCTTTTCTGTGCCAAACACCGCTTCCTCAAAGGTCAGCGTCACATTGGTTTCAACATCACGACCGCCCCGTGAACCAGTCGCGCCGCCACCAAAAAATTGGCTAAAAATATCGCCAAACATGCCGCCATCGCCACCAAAGTCAAACTGCACGTTTTGCCCGCCAAAGCCGCCAAATCCTTCGAATGGATTGCCGCCAAAGCCACCGCCTGCTGCACCGCCGACCCCAGCATGGCCAAACTGGTCGTAGCGCTGGCGCTTTTGCTTGTCTTTTAAGACTTCATATGCCTCGTTGACCTCTTTGAATTTGGCTTCATCGCCGCCTTCTTTGTCGGGGTGGTACTTCACCGCTGCCTTACGAAAAGCCTTCTTAATCTCATCCTCAGAAGCGGTTTTCGCCACACCTAATACTTCATAATAATCGCGCTTACTCATATGTGTTTATTATACGCTTTTAGCACTCGACATGCAAGAGTGCTAGCCTCGCCCGTGCTATACTTAAATATAGGAGGTGTTATGAAACAGACAGCAATTATCAATTCAGAAATCAAGGCTCGGTGCGCCGATCAAGAAGCAGTGCGTCACTATCTGCATGAACATGGCGCAGACTTTAAGGGGACTGACCATCAAATTGACACATATTTTGATGTACCCGAAGGACGCCTAAAGCTACGTCAAGGGCCGATCGAAAATAACCTTATCTTTTATCAGCGGGCGGACACCAACGGGCCGAAGCAATCGACCATCAACTTATCACCCGTGGCGCCGGACTCAAATATTGGCGAGGTGCTGACGGCGGCTCTCGGTGTACGGGTGGTTGTCGATAAGCAACGCGAGATTTACTTCATCGACAATGTCAAGTTTCATATCGATACCGTTAAGGGTCTCGGGAATTTTGTTGAAATTGAAGCTATCGATACCGACGGCGAACGAAACGCCGAGGAGCTGGAGCAGCAATGCTCACACTACATGCATGAACTTGGTATCAAGGCTATGGATTTAGTGGTTGGCTCGTATAGTGATTTGTTGGAGGGTGCGGCTCTTTCACATTAGCACAATTGACTGGCGGCGGTGTAAGCCTGTTGAGCCTATGAGAATATAACACTACCCCCGATAGAAAGGGGGTAGTTTATGTTATGAGCTGATACCGAAATTACTTCTCGTCAACCACCTCGCCTTCGACCGGCTCGTCCTTGTCAGACTTTTTGTCGTCTTTAGACTCGTCGGCTTTTTTATCATCGGCAGCTTGCTGGTACATTTTGGCGCCGATTGGCATGATGGTATCCTGCAGTGCTTTGGCTGCCGCCTCTAGCTCGTCTTTGTCGTCAGCGTCTTTGTGCTTTTCTGCTTCCTTGACCGCTTCGTCAATCGCTTTTTTGTCGTCGTCAGAAATCTTATCCTTAAACTCGTCTGGCATTTTCTTTGCCTGGTAGATGGCGTTTTCTAGCTGGTTTTTAGCGTCAACGGTTTCGCGCTTTTTCTTGTCCTCATCAGCGTGGAGTTCAGCTTCTTTCTGAGCTTTTTCGATATCTTCCTTGCTCATGTTGCCAGAGTTTTGGATGGTAATTGATTGCTCCTTGCCAGTGCCCTTGTCCCTGGCGGTGACGTTGAGGATACCATTCGCGTCAATATTGAACGTCACTTCAATCTGCGGCACGCCGCGTGGTGCTGGCGCGATACCGTCAAGTACAAAGCGGCCCAAGCTCTTGTTGTCATTGGCAAATTCGCGCTCACCTTGTAAGACGTGAATCTCCACTTGCGGCTGGTTGTCGGCAGCAGTCGAGAACACTTCGCTCTTGCTGGTTGGCACGGTCGTGTTACGCTCGATCAGTTTGGTCGACACGCCGCCCATCGTCTCAATACCGAGGCTCAGTGGTGTCACGTCCAGCAACAGCACATCCTTGACATCGCCAGCCAACACACCACCCTGAATGGCTGCACCGACAGCTACCACTTCGTCTGGGTTAACACCCTGCATTGGGTCTTTGCCGAACAGTTTCTTGACACGCTCAACCACTGCTGGCATCCGGGTCATACCGCCAACCATGACGATTTCATTGACATCAGATTTGGATAATTTAGCGTCTTTCAGCGCCTTTTCGACTGGCACATCGAGGCGATCTAACAAATCCTTCACCAAATCTTCCAATTTAGCCCGCGTTAGGCTCAACTCAAAGTGCTTTGGCCCGTCAGCATCAGCGGTGATAAACGGAATGTTAACTTCGTATTCAGTGACTGTCGATAGCTCCTTCTTGGCTTTTTCAGCTTCATCCTTCAGACGCTGCATAGCTGCATTGTCTTTGCATAGGTCGATGCCTTCTTTAGATTTAAAATCATCGAGGAAGTAATTAACAATGACGTTGTCAAAGTCCTCACCACCGAGGTGAGTGTCACCATTGGTCGCCTTCACTTCAAACACACCGTCGCCGAGCTCCAGGATGGAAACGTCGAAGGTACCACCACCGAGGTCAAACACCACGATGGTCTCGTCATTTTTGCCTTTTTCCAGGCCGTACGCCAGAGCAGCAGCCGTCGGCTCATTGATGATACGCTTAACTTCCAGGCCAGCAATTTTACCAGCGTCTTTGGTGGCCTGGCGCTGTGAATCGTCAAAGTAGGCTGGAACGGTGATGACTGCTTCGGTGACTTTTTCGCCGAGGAAGGCTTCGGCATCAGCCTTGATTTTGCCGAGGATCATGGCTGAGACTTCTTCTGGCGTGTATTCCTTGCCACCCATTTCCACGGCCACACCCGCACCCTTCTTGACGATCTTAAACGGCATAAGGCCACGGTCTTTTTGGACTTCTTTGTCATCAAACTTACGGCCAATAAAGCGTTTCACGCCGTAAATGGTGTTCTTTGGATTAGTCACACGCTGACGCTGCGCCACTTGTCCGACCAGGCGCTCGCCCTTTTTATTAATCGCTACCACTGACGGCGTGGTGCGGTTGCCCTCGGCATTAGCGATGACCTCTGGCTTGCCCGCCAACATATACGCAAAGGCACTGTTGGTCGTACCGAGGTCAATTCCGATAATTTTACCCATATGATTCCCCTTTCTTGTTTTGATCACATCTGGTTTTTCTTATATTCATTTTAGCACTCTTTATTCACGAGTGCCAACTATTTCAGTATAAATAATTAGCACTCTCATGTCAAGAGTGCTAATTCAGGTTTTTACTAGTTGCTAATTATTCCGCCGGTGCGGCGGCGTTTGGTTCGGTTTCCGCCTGTTCTGGCGCTGACGGTTGGCGCGTCACCTTAACCATCGCGTCGCGAATCACTGCGCCGTCCAGCGTATAGCCAGCGCGGAGCTCCTCGGCGATCACTTCTTTGTCGCCCTCTGCTTCTTCGTCAAATTGAATAGCTTGGTGCAGCTCGGGATTAAATAGCGTACCGGGTTTAGCGTCAATTTTCTCGAGGCCGATTTCTTTGAGTTGCTTATCGAGCTGTTTACCCAAACCAGCCACACCCTTCGCCCAGGCATTATCCTGTAATTCCTCTGGCACATTGGCAATCGCCCGCTCAATCGTATCAATTACCGGCAGCAGTTTCATCACGGACTTAGCCTGGCCCATTTGGTGCGCCGACTGTTTCTCTGTCTCTACACGCTTGCGATAATTCTCAAAATCCGCCCGCGTCCGCTGCAAATCCAACGTCAACTCGCCCAACTGCTGCTCCAAATCTTCAGTTTTCTTGGTCTTATTTTTCGTCATTTTTTCCTCCTTCTAAACGGCCAAAACGGCTCGTCGCCATATGTGCAGGGAAAGAACGCGATCATAGCCATGAAAATAATAATCAAAATAATCACCACTAGCCACGTTGGCAAGCCGCTCAGTAGTCCGCCAATCCATTCAGCCATTACAATACCTCCTCCAACATCGCACCGGTTCGCCTAACCAGCTCCATCGTTCGACGGTAATTCTGCCGCGTCGGACCGATCACGCCGATGTAACTATTATTACTAAACTTTGAACAAAACCTACTAATAATCAACGTTGCTCCAGAACTTTTACCAATCGGATTTTCGCTGCCGATAAACACATTGAGCGGGTGGTTCGGTGCCGCTTCACGTAGCCACGGCTCAATATTATCAATCAACCTGGCAATCGCTTGCACGTGATCACCCTCGACAAACTCCGGCTGGCTAAACAACTGCGTCATACCATTCATATATAGATGATCACCAAACGAGGCGAAACCAAAATTACCAGTCAATTCAACCAGGCTATCGACAGCACTACGAATCGCTCGATCAGACGTATCAACGTGCGAGTTAACATGCGCTTCGATCGCTCTCGCACTGCGATCGATGCCGCTCGGCAGCTCCGTCATCTGGGCATCGGTGATGCCATTGACGTACAACCGGTAGCCCTTATCCGTAGGAATTCGACCAGCGCTAGTATGCGGCGCTTCAATAAATCCCATCTCCTCGAGCTTGGCCATTTCGCTGCGAATCGTAGCGCTGGACACGCCAAACAACTTGGCTAGCGTCACGCTGCCAACTGGCGCCGCAATTTCGGCGTATTGCTCAATAATGGCAGCTAAAATCGCCTGTTGACGTTCGGTCATACTCCTATTATATCGCACATTTAGCACTCTTGCAAGGCGAGTGCTAATGCGACCTTGCCGCGCGCCTGGCTTGGCTACGCGCTCGCGTAAATCGCCTGGCAGCATCTGACGAAAACATCAGCACCGCTACAATATTCAGCCCAATGAACAGCAGCGTACTGGCTGTCGACCAGGTTATCTTGCCGATGGTCAACGTGAATGAATTAGCGATAACTGCCAGCCCGGATATCATCATCAATACCAGCCGCAATCGATTGCTACCGCTAAATGTCCGGCTCACCAGCACGATGGTCGTAATCACCCACACCACGCCAATGATAATCGACGAACCAATCAGCCAATTGGCAATCACCGCCGCGTCATTCACCTGACCATCCACCATCAGTTCAGCCACCGTCTGGCTATGAAATTGGTCAATCGCAAGTAACTCAACAACAGTGTTGATGATACTGACCGCCAGCGCCGCAAACATTGCCACCACGCCAAACGCAATCTGTGGCGGCCGCCGACTCCAAAATTGCTGTATCAATGTGTCGTGTGCTACTGGCATCACCTCGTGCGAAGTAGCATCGAGAATCACCTCGTCGCGCTCCTCTATCAATGACTTGTTGGCGCGCACTCGCCCGACCTCAAGCACTGGCAGATCACCATCGGTCTGAATGGTGTCGCCGCCGCCGTTGCGCGAATGATACCCGGTGGAAAAATCTTTCAAGGTGGTCACCTCGATCGAGGCGCGCGCTTTCAAAGCCGACTGGACGATATAATCCCGCTCAATGTCAGTATTCTCATCAATCTTATGAGTGATTTGCAGAGTAAATAGACTAAAACCGACACTTCTGTCGTACGTGCCCGCCGCCAGCCAGTCCACTCGGTGACCGCCCGGCAGCAGCCAGCCTTGTGGACAACGCCAGAAACGCACGTGATGGCGCTTGCCGGGATTGCCATCAACCTCCTGCTGGTAGGTAAAGTCCTGCCGCCGACCAAATAAAAACAGTGATGAGACCGGCGCCTGCGGATAGCTACGCCGCGTCAATATTGCCACCATCATCCGCCATGATGAACGCACGGTTATTTCCTCCGCTAACGTCCAGCCAGCCGCGGTCATCGCTTGATGGACCTGTGCCTCCGAGCCGCGCAAGGCTAGATTAACTGGATCACCCAGCAGTCCGTCCGCCGTCCGTGTCCGCCCGATGAAATAATTCGGTACGTACAAGCTGCTCAGGATACGATGCAGCCGCGGCAGTGCCAGGTAAGCCGTAATCAGCCACACCACCACAAACAGCCCAACCATCCACCAGCCGCCCGAATGCCAACCCTCGCGCCACACGAGCCACGCCAGCCAGAACGACGCCGCACCGGCTAATAAGAAAAAGATCTGGTCAAGCAACCCCGACAACGACCAAAACGGTCGTCTCAGCGAAAACGACGACTTCTTCGTCGCCATCTAGACTGCGTCCTCACCCATCAAATAATCAAGAAGGTCCCGCGCTATCAACCGCGCCTCGTCATCACGCCGATTGAACACGTCACCGCGCTCAATAATTTCGCCGCAAACTCGCACCGCTCGGCTCAAATCATCATTGATAATCACGTGGTAATACGGCACCTCCAGCGCGTGACTGAGCTCGGCGATGGCCGACTGGCGGCGCTTCGGCCAGGCCGTTTGAAATTCTGCTTCCGTCGCGTACCGCTGCTTCAATCGCTCCAGCCATGTCGGATAATCCGGCGGCACGATAAAGATAGCGATACAACCCGGCGCCAATTGCTCATACTCAGCCACACCCTGTACGTCAATATCAGTGATCGCCGTTTGCTGATGGTCGTGCGCTAACTGCAGCTCGGCTGTCGAGGTACCATACACCTTGCCGTGGACGAACTTGGCCTCAATGAACTGATGGTGCTCGAGCATGGTCAGTGCGGTTGCTTGATCAATAAAATGATAATCGACGCCGTCGCGCTCTGGCTGACCGTTATTTGCCCGTGGCTCCCGCGTGGTGTGCGACACGATATCACGAAATGACGGCGATCGCAACAACCGTCTTTTGATCGTATCCTTGCCCGCGCCGGAAATACCGGTCAGTAGCGCAATTTTAGTATCTCGCACCAGCGCTACGGCCGCTTCGGTCGGCTGGTATTCCCTGATGACACGTTCAAGATCTGACATATGAGTATTATACCAGATTATTGCCTAAGCTTCCGGGAGCAGCTGCGACTTCTTATCTATGTACCATGTCCATCGCCCGAATATGCGGCGGACGATGCGTTAGCTGAGGGCGACGAGACGGCACAGCGATGTGAGCACGGGAATGAGCGGTGGCTTGCGGGTGAGTCAGCTCCTTTGGCTGTGGCGGTAATTTTGGCTGGGTTAGCAGTTGGTGCGGCTGGGATAGTGGGCGCTTGACGGTCGATTGCGCGCCAGTGCGTGGTGCGTCAGCACGAGGTGCGGCCGCTGCAGGATTGAGCGGGCGAGTCGGGCTCGGAGTCTGAGATGAAAGCGGCGGCTTCGTCAGCGGCGGGTGCGGCGGATGTGACGAGAGCGGTTTGACCGGCTGAGCTTTAACGGAAGAAAGTTTATTGAGCGGACGCTTGGCCGGAGCTGGCACCGAAGTAGTGGGCTTGATCAGTGAAGCGCGTGACGGTGAGAGGGCGTGCTTCGGCGGCTGAGGCTTGACGGACGGCTTGGTAAATGATGCACTTCGCGAGCGCTGGACGCCACGCGGCGGCATAATGTCATGAAAGACTGCTGGTTTTTTAGGGTGAGGTTTAGCCGGTGGATTGAGAGCGGGAGTCTTTTGAGGAGCGGCAGAACGCGAGCGAGGTAACTGAGTAGCGGGTTGCGGCGACACGACGCGAGATGCAGCCGAAGGACGAGCCGGCTGCGCGGCTACAGTTTGCCGTTGAATACTATGACGCCGAGCCGGAGCGGAGTGAGGAGAACGTGGCGCGGGTGATGTGGGAGATGCGGCGGGTACTGAAGTAGCCACCGGGCGCTGACGCGACACTGATGCTTCCGCGTCAACATCTGACACCTCGCCCTTACGACGGTTGCCGAGCCGAGCTTTTTTGAATAGCTTCATCAACTTCATCAGCGCCACCCCATCCTTTGGGAGATGTCGATACCGAAAATGATTACGGTCAGCTGGTCGATATGACTCTCCTTCCTCTGATTGATTCTGTCACCATTATACTGGTTATGCTCGGTGATTTCAAGCAGCGCGCCGCCGAGCTGCTAGAGCAACTCGTCCAGTACTGATTGCCAATCAGGAAACTGCGGAGTACCGAAATGAATGTGCCAGCCAACAAACTCAGCAGCACCCCTGGCCGTCCGATCATCGATCAAGATATCACCGCGGCTCAGCTGTTTGACCGACGAAAAAATAACTTTACGAAAGAAAATATTCTCCGGCCCATCGCCGCCAAAATACTGTTTCACCCACGCCAGCTTATCGCCTAGCGCCGTCGGATTTTCCCATGGCGATGACGACAGGATGTATAAATCATACTTTTCTTTCAAAGCGTCTACCGCCTCAAGAGCACCTGGCATCGGATCCATCAATGCAAAAACACCCGGAATATTGTCATACTCACCCGCAAACTTCTCAAGCATCTCAGGCGGAACCTTCGTCAAGGCCGACGTAAAGTCCACCAGCACGCCGTCCATATCAAGATAGATAATTGGTTTCTTATTTTCGTTCATCTTTACCTCTGCCAGTGAAAGATGAAAAATCACGATATGCTACATTTTTCTTCTTCGGTGCATAGCCTTTTCTGCGATGAACAAAACCATTCTGGCGAGCACGCTTTAAAGCTTCAAGTGTTGGAAACATGACCACTTCGCTCCATTCGTTTGGCAATTGACGCTGTAGAACGGCAAATTTAGGATTAATGTCTCTCACTACTACAGCCAAGATGGTCTTCATGCCTAAACAGCTCGCCAATGTTGTCCGATGCATCCCATCAACAAGCAGTAGGCCCTCATGCTCATATTCTTCAACGATAGGCGGAAGCATCACTCCAGCCCCTTTTTTCTCATCTATGATGATTCCCCCTTTCTCCATCCGCAGTGTGTCTTCACCGGCTTCAAGAGTTGCTCTACGCAACCACCATTGATTCTCTACCCCCGATCCGATTGCATAATATTGGGTTGGTCTGAGACCACTAATTTTAACTTCCTCAACTGAAATATTGCTATCAGCATAAGGGCGCTCATTCTTATTAGCCAACGTTGAGGCCTGATACAGGTTATCAATTAGCCATTCTTGCGGCTTAAATCCTTTTACTCTCACTAATCTCTCCTCAACATTATTGTAAACGCTTCTGACGGAATGTCAACCTTGCCGAAGCGTTTCATACGTTTTTTGCCGCGGGCTTGTTTGGCGAGGAGCTTCTTCTTACGACTGACGTCGCCGCCGTAGAGATAGCCGGTGACGTCTTTGCGGTAGGCGCCGATGTTTTCGCGAGCGATGAATTTGCCGCCAATCGCCGCCTGCAATGCCACTTCAAAGCTCTGGCGTGGCACCACCTCTTTGAGCTTTTTGACGATCTCCCGGCCCAAGCCTGGCGCCTCCGAGCGGTGGCACATCACACTGAGTGCATCGACCATTTCGCCCGCCACATAGAAATCAACGCGCACCAAATCCTCCGGCTGATAGCCCGCTAGCTCATAGTTAAACGAGCCGTAGCCACTGGTCACCGACTTCAATTGATCATAAAAATCCGTCAGCAGATTTGCCAGCGGTGCCGTAAAGGAAATCAGCGCCCGCTCATCGATGTAGCTGAGGTTTTTCTGCCGACCACGCTTGGTGACAATCAGCTGAATCACTGCACCGATGTAGTCCTGCGGTACCACAATTTCGCCATCAATCCACGGCTCACGAACCTCGGTGATTTGTGCTGGATCGGGCAATTCGCTGGCTGACTTGATATCCAGCTCCTCGCCGTTAGTTAAACTGACCTGATAATCCGTGCTCGGATTGGTGACGATGAGGTCCAGATTATACTCACGTTCCAGCCGCTCACGAATGATGTCCATGTGTAATAAACCTAGGAAACCAATCCGCACACCATAGCCCAGCACTGGCGAATTCTCCGGCTCAAACTGCAGCGCCGAATCGCTCAGACTCAGCTTTTCAATAGCCTCTTTCAGGTCATTATAATCTTCGTTAGACACCGGAAAAAAGCCCGCGTAGACGAAGGGTTTAACTTCTTTGTAGCCGGGGAGGGGCTGGACGGTAATATGAGACATTTACTTGGATTATTATACCATCAATTGCTAGATGATATAATGCCGCCGCTCGCTTACTTCTGATGCAAGTGAACTGAGACCAAAATAATCTTGAATAAACTCTTGGGAATACTCATCTAAGTCGGTCAGTCGACCATACAATTTAACACCACGACACTCACCCTTATCTGATGGTACTGTGTAAGCATTTGGTCGCGCATATGCAACGACTAGTGCTGGGTGGGGTGTTTTACTGGTAAACCGTTCGCCGATAGTCTGCTGAATGGCGGAACAATCTTCTGGTTGAGTCTGCAAAGGGCTTGCACCAGCAGCAATGTCACGTGCTACATTGTACGCATATAAATGAAAATCTGCGAAATGGACGCCATCAGCACCAAACTGAAAGGTGCGATTACCCCGTGAAAGCTCCAGCGCCAATCGTGCCAAACTCAAGCCACGCCAATACTTATAACCCTCTCTCTCTGAATCTGGGACTACATCATAGACAACAGACTCTCCTATATCATTTCTCAAGCGATTAAAATTCAGTTGACTCATGGTCTTAATTTTATCATAATATTATTTATTTGTCAATCATAACTATTGGTGGTTCAGTGATCGATTTGATATTACGTGCTTCGCCATTTGTTAAACTCACTGAGCAACTAGTGCTGGTAGTACTGGGCTGGACAGTGATTGATTCGGATATAACTCAGTAATCTTATCATTGAGCGCCCTGGCGAATTTTCTCAAGCATTGCACCAATCTTCGCCTGTTGCTCGGGGCTGTAGAAATAGCCTAACGCTTTACTCATACCACCGCCTTTCCCCTTAGCACGGTATCGTGACGGCTGTCCAAAATTGGGGTCGTTCCTTATTAAACTATCAACTACCCTATCAAATCGAGGGGCGCTACAATGTAACTCACGCATGATCTCTTTTTTTACTCGATACCCTTCAGGAGCCGACTTCGTATAGCCTTCACTTCTGAGATACTTACCTATCTTATCAACTTGCTCCGGTGACAAGCCTTCACGAATTCTCACCTGACCACTTTCAGCGACAAATCTATAGATTTCACGCTGTAGGTTCAGTGAATCTATGGCATCTCTCACCAATTTCAAACTCACCCCAAGGCGCTTTGTTGCCGTACTTATCATGACATATCCCTCTGGTGATGGAGGCGCAAATAACCCATTCTCCTGTGCTTTTCTCATAATCATTGCCTGCTGCTCCGGACTATAGAACTCGTAGACTCGAAAGTAACCATCAGATAGCGCACTGACTTCTTTAAGCTCTACTACTATCTTCGCCATGGTCATATCTCACACATGTAGCTTCTTAGCAAGGTCGGGAAAGCCAAGGATCATACGCTTAGTAGTGGCACATGCGCTTATATCATATCCCCAATTGGTGAACGGAAGTAGAGCGTCCAAAACGTCACGTCTGGAGGCCCAATCTGTACCCAAACACATTTTAACGCCGCCGTATACCGGTTCATCTTTGTCCTGGCTATCTTACACTGGCCCCGTGACCTGTATATTCTGCTATAGTTTACTGGATTTGTGTGTGTCGTACTTGGCTTCACCATTGTCATTCCAAAAGACAGCACGGCAGCCCTCACGATACCTACCATAAATAATCCTGCCTTTTTCATATACCTTCTTTCTAATATTATACGACAGCACCGACTACACAAAACATAAGCTATTATTGTCAAGCAAGGCTTGGTTGGCCGCAAGCTTTAAAACTCTCTTTTCAGCGATCAGGCCACGCCATAGCTTACATTGGTTCACTGACAAATTACTTATGAAAGCGCCAGCTCGCCAATACGCTTCCAAAACTGACGCAGAGCCTTGACGTCTACGCCTTCAACATCGTGGCTTGAAAGCACATCATGCCACGTACTCATCACAGCTCCATCATCTAGTAGACGGTACTTACTGAGCACCAAACCATGCGGCAGCCATGCCATGCTTATGACATCATCGTCGGCACATGGATTTTCCAATATATCACGAGAGCAATCATATGTATCAACAATATTTCCTGGATCAATTGCTCCATAGTGCTTCCACTCTCCATAGCACAAATCAAAACCTAGTGGCAGAAGAGCCATTTCCACGCCCTCTTCCACCTCATCTCTAGATGTCCGCATCTTCTCTACAAATAAATCCAGCGCTTGACGAGCAAGGATATCGAGCCAATCCGCCCCAAACATCATCGAGTCGAAATACGCGTCAATTTTTCTACAATCTTCTTTACTAAGGTTATTCGGGTCGGTTTTGGCAGTATGCACCGTATCGTTTAAGTCATGAGGCGTGACGAGCATGGTGTCTATTATTTTTAGCTGTGGATCTATAGATAACATTTTTGCGCCATAGTGATAGGCATTTCTCAGATAAAGGCTCGAAAATACGAACTGGTCAAGACCAAAATGGCGATCAAGCCCGTATGTATTAGTTCTACAGCCTGATAACCGACTACTTGGCAGTATCCCCCTCTCCATGAACCGCCCAGGGAAATCACCTGAGTCAGTATAGTGAAAAAGTGGCAATTGCTCAAGACATGCTCGTATCTCCTGAACAGCTAGCTGCTGGCCCCCTGATAAATCTCTCTGACTCTCCGGATGATTATGAAAGTTATCGCGCAATCGACCAGCATCAACATATTGCGCCATTCTTTCTGGCAGAACAAGCGCCTCGCTAGATGACACGCCGCCAATCCTTCTGGATCTTAAAACTGAGAAAGCTCATACAAAAACCTGCCAGCATCATAGTAAATCAAATTATAGCATAGCGCTTACTTTTTGTCAAATAAACTACCTGCTAGTCAAGTCAGCTGGTACGGAAGACTTATCCCGCTGGCACACTCTCTTGATCGTGTACTTCTCGAAATATGCTTCCACCACGTTGACCAAACTTTATCCCAGCCCTTTTCGCGACACGTATCCGCGGGGTGCTTTTGCAATTCAGTTAGGCCAATTGTTTGTGGATTCATGGTTTACTCCTCGGTTATAAAAGCTACATCACTTCTACAGTACTGCATCCAGCAAATCCTTCAACTCCTTGCCGTCAAAACAAAAGTAAGCTGCGCCTTGATACGCGCCGCTATCATTAACTGATTTTTATCCTCAAATATTTTTCGTACCAGCAGCGACAAAAATCACCCCTGCTCACCATGTTCAACTTCACGCTCGCCAACATTTTTTGCTCCGATTGTTTTATCTTTGAGAAAGACAATCTCGTCATCATACTTACGCTTAGTACTATCGAGCTGCTCCATGCGCCATAATCATAGTTTATTCTACTATCTTAGGCGCCTGATCTACTGCGCCTTCGGCAAAAAACCACGCGCCACGAGCGCCTGCCAAGCCGTGTCCGCCGAGGGAGATAACGGCTGAGGCGTCGAAAATCCCTTGGTAGGATAGGTCTTTATCCGCTCATAATCACCCAGCATCAACGTCAGCATCATGGCGGCACTGCCATAAGTTGCCTCGTATAGGCGATAATATGCTTCTACTGTTGTCGGCTGACTAGTTACATACAGTCGCGGCCGCGGATACGGCCACTGAGCCTCGGCAGTTGCCAAAAATCGACGCGTCATATACGGTTTATGGATTAAAATGATATCCTTAGCCTGGATTGCCGCCCCCGCCAGCAACTGAGCCGAACGAGTGATATTTTCGCCGGTATTAGCAGCGTGGTGTTCAAACAGGATTGCCGAGTTCGGCACCGCCAAACATTGGAGCTGTCGCCCCAGCAGCGTTGCTTCGGTTTCTGTTGCCCCATGATAGGGATTAGCAAATCCTGACACCACGATCCGTTGACTCACTCCCGCATGATATAGCTCGGCCGCTCGCTCAGCGCTATCAATCATAGATCCCGCGCCACCGATCACGATAGCATCCGCCCGCGCCGGTAGCCGACTCTCAACGCAAAGATATTCCCACAGCACGTGAAGATGGTGCCAGTCTTGATCAGTGAGAGCTAGCTGGCTACGCGGCATGTATACGCTCTCGAGACTTTTTCAGTGTCACTGTATCACCCACCCGTGCTTCGCGCGTGGTTTTCAAGTTAGTGACGAGCAGATCCAGATTATACTCGCGCTCCAGCCGCTCACGAATGATATCCATGTGAAGTAAGCCAAGGAAGCCAATCCGCACGCCATAACCCAGCACTGGCGAATTTTCCGGCTCAAACTGCAGCGCCGAATCGCTCAGGCTCAACTTCTCGATTGCCTCCTTGAGATCATTATAATCTTCGTTGGAAACCGGGAAAAAGCCCGCGTAGACGAAGGGTTTGACTTCTTTGTAGCCGGGGAGGGGCTGGATGGCGATATTTTCAGTCATAACTATGTGTTATTATATCAGCTCAGTGTTTTTGTATAAACGCACAGTAAATCGCTTCTTGCACACTCACTTATTCTCGGCGAATTATTCCTTACATACTGCGGTCTAATTTATAACTGCTCAAAAATCTTATGAGCTTGATTCCTGCCAATAGTCTGGACCAATTCAGCGTAGCTCATCCACCGACCGCGTTTAGTTTTGTCGCGGCGATGATCGTTTTCATCGGTAACGTCGCCCGTAACTATCGCATCGACATTGCGCCAGACGATCCAAGGCGTGTCATCGCTTATAAAACTATAGTCCAGATGGACACGATTTTCGTTGATTAATTTGTAATCTGACGACGAAAATCCACGCGCGTACAACTCGCGGAGGATAACATCTGCTAGCTCGGCAAAGTTATCAGCAGTGACATACAAAAAGTCATCATATTCTTCACCGAGTTCGTATGATCGTCCATTCATAAACATACAATACGAATCATCGTCGACAACTTTTTCGTCCAGCCACACGCGGCGGTCGCGTGTTATCGGAATCACGCGGCATCTAATTTTCTCTGTAAAGTTTTTGAAGTTACTCATAATTGCCAACAACAGATATATCAATACCTATTTCGTGCATTTTATTACATCTGCACCTTTCAATAATAGTATATATTATTTCCACTGCCGCGTCTGGTTGATCTTGTGCTTCTCAAAATACACTTCCGCCAAATTGACGTCAAACCGATTTGCCAATTCCATCAAATAATTCAACACGTCCGCAAACTCCTCGCGCAGATTGTCGTGATTGTCAGGCTTTTTCTCACCCTTAAATCCCGTCTCTTTGCGAATTGCTTTCGCCAACTCACCAACTTCCTCGGTAAACAATAAGAATACTTCGGTAACAGAATTTTTATCCCATCCTTTTTCTTTACACGTTTGATCGAGGTGTTTTTGTAATTCAGTTAAGCTTATTGTTTGTGGATTCATGGTTTCTCCTTCTTTAATCTTAATTAACTTACACTTGATGGAATATAAACATAGCAAGTCGCTAAACTAGACGACCCCCGTGAAACATCCAGGGTTAACTGCTTGACCTCTATACCCGCAGTCTGCAATTTATCTACCCAATCTGTTGGAATTAGCAATATACTACCCTCCCGAGTAACCCGTCTCATCTCATTTATTGAATCTACCAACAAATCGCACCCGCCAGAACAATTTTTACCATACGGAGGATCAGTAACAATATAATCTATAGTCTTATCTTCAAACGGTAGTATTCGTACGTCACTAGCTATGGGTTCTTTAATAATAGAGCGACTAGGCTTATACCAAGATGGTAAATCATCAAACAATAATTCCCACATTTTGCGATTTAATTTAGGAGCATAAAACTTGCCTAGCCCCTCTAGCTCTCTACCGTCTTCATAAGACAAGTCAGTCGTATACACCTCTTTAGGGATCTCTCGTGAAGCTAGTAAATTAACCAACGTTCCTGCGCCAGCAAAAGGATCAAGGATAGTTTTATCTTTTAGCAAAGTGCTAAATATAGGCCAAGCTTCGGCTATTTTATAGTGTTCTGGAGTCCATCGCTGAGACCTATTGTCTACAGATAAATTGCCACCATGATCAATAAAAAATCTTGGAGTATGTTTCATCATCAAGCTCGACCATCCGTCGATGACAGTATCTTTTATATCATGCCGGATAGACGAGATTGCGGTATCAGCCACCATAATACTAAGTCTATCTATCTTATACTTTATGCTCTCAAAGTTATATCTAAAATGGTTATCATCTGCTGGATGAACCTTACTCCCCAATGTGTCTCTAGCGATTTGCAGGTCTCGCACAGTTTTCCAAAGAGCCTCCAGTTCCCAGTCTGGCACACCTTGCTTATCGTTCTCGCCAGACACAACAAGACCTACAGCCTCATGATAAGATAATTCTCCTGAATTAATTTTATGAGTTCGATTAGGCCGCCGACCTTGGTCTCTACTCTCCATCCGTGAACGCATTACAGAATCATGAGTTGCTCTTTCTTGTATAAGCACATATCGAGCTAATAGGCCTCTTAAACTATCACGGTTCAATACCGTCTCAGGAAAAGATTGCCCGGTCTCACGTTGAGTTATCCTTTTAGCGCTAATCAGCGGGTGACTTGTCAGGTCTACAGTAACTATCTCTCTATCGGTAGGTTCTATATACCTAAGTCCAGCTATAGTTGCTAGCTTACCATCAATGACACAAGTCCTGTCTTCTGGGAGATTTTGATAAAACTGAGCATCAAAGGCCTCAGGGTCCTTAACCTGACTTAATTTCTCTTTAAGCTGCTCTTCTGTCTCTACACCAAGTGTCTGTCGAATAGATTGACCAATATTGACAACATACACCTCACCCCCCCCATCTACGCCGCGACACCCTTCTGCTATAGCGCGGGTCATAGTACTGCTGCCGCAACCAGGCAATTCTGCTGACACCAGAAAAATCTCCTTTGATTCTTTCATATCGAGTATACTAGCATGTTTTATCTTTACAATCAAACACTAGCTATTTACCTATTTAGTAAATTTTATTGACGGAAATTTATTCATCATCAATTACAGATTACAGTATTTACTTAAGGTTACCGTATCACCCACCCGCGCCTCGCGCGTAGTCTTCAGGTTAGTGACGATGTAGCCGATTTCACCGGTATCAAGCGATGGGTCGGGGATCATGCTAGGACTGAGATGGCCGACTTCTAGTGCCAAACCATTGGCGCCAGTTGCCATCATGTGAATCGCTTCACCCTTTTTAATCTGGCCGTCAACCACTCGGACGTACAAAATCACCCCGCGGTAATCATCATAATAACTGTCAAAAATCAGCGCCCGCGTCGGGTCATCTGGCTGACCAGTCGGTGCTGGAATTCGCTCAACAATTGCCTCCAAAACCTGATCAACATTCTGGCCAGTTTTGGCTGAGATGTGAATAATTTCGCTTTCATCGCAGCCCAGCAAATTGATCACCTGCTTGGATACGCGCGGTACATCAGCGGCGGGTAAATCAACCTTGTTGAGCACCGGGATAATCGTGAGGTCCTGCTCCATCGCCAGATACACATTCGCCAGCGTCTGCGCCTGAATGCCCTGGCTGGCGTCAACCACCAACACTGCACCCTCGCAGGCTTGCAACGAGCGACTAACTTCGTAGCTAAAATCGACATGGCCAGGTGTGTCGATGAGATTGAGGTCGTAGACAGTTGACTGAACCAGCCCATTCACGCCAACATCTGCACAAGCCCGAGAATCAGACTGCGCTAAGCGGATAGTAGTCGATGGGGTAGCGCCCGCTTCTGAAGAAATCTCTGATTTTTCAGAAGAAGGGGCGGATCGACTGGCAGGACCCGCGTCTAGCGACCGACGTGAAGACGCTGCAAGAGTCTTCGACGATGGGAGCGGTGATGTGCCACTCACTTTCACCTCCTGATATTCATATTTCATCCGCACCGGCGCCAACTTAATAGTAATCCCTTTCTCGCGCTCCAAATCCATACTATCCAGCAGCTGCGATTTCATCTCGCGCTTCTCCACCGTCCCCGTCATCTCCATCATCCGGTCCGCCAGCGTCGACTTGCCGTGGTCGATGTGGGCGATGATGCAAAAATTGCGAATACTAGTCAGCGGTTTCATCAGCGCCTCAACTTGCTCATATCAAATCGCGAAAACAGCAGCCGTTTAATTCGTGCCAAGACCGGGTCGATTTCTGGCAGCTTTAACCACTTGGACAATGCACCGTACACGACAAAATTGAAAATCGTGATCGCCCCAAACTTGGGCAGCGCCCCTAAAAAGCTGTCATCCGACGCCCGGAACGGAATTACCAACACGCTGACGTAGCACGCCACCGCTAGCGGCACCGCGGCTAACGCCATCTTGGCGACCGCTTTGACAAACGTCGCATCAAACAGCTGTGGCATGCGCCGCCCTAAAATGACGCACAAAATCACCACCTCGACAAAGGCCACGACCGACTGTGCCCACGCCAGACCATACGGGCCAAGTTTCACGTAGTAGCCAAGTATCACCGCCAGCGCCACATTCAGCACAATCGCAAAAATCGACACATACATCGGCGTCTTGGTGTCCTGCTGCGCATAAAATCCGCGCGCCACCATGTGGTATACCGTCCTGAATAAAATCGCCATTACCAAACAGCCGAGAATGTTCGCCATGACCGGATCGCCATTATTATTGATAAAGTGCACCACGTAGCCACGGGCGAAAAATGTCACCACACAAATCGGGATAATCATCCAGATCACCGTCCTGAGAAATGACCGCAAGTCTCTGCGAAATAGATCCGGCCGCTCTGAGGCAAGGCGTTCAGTTAGCTGCGGAAAGGCAGCGTTGGAAATAGCGACACCAATGAGGTTGATCGGCATCATGTGTAGCGTCAAGGCTTGATTATAACGACGAATGACACCGTCCCCCATCCGCGACGCCAAGTTGACTTCGGCCAGACTAACCACATAATCCATCCCCTGATCAATCGAGCGGGCTGGTAGCAGCGACAAAACTTTGCGGAAGCCGTGATTACGCCAATAAATCTTGAAATCATAATCAAAACCGAGGCCGATCAATCCAACCGCACTGACGATGAGCTGCAGCACCGACCCGAGCACCACGCCGAGCGCCACGCCCATAATGCCACCATCAAAGATCTGCCAACCGAACAGATTAATGCCATTGGTAAACCATAGCGTACCGATGATAATCCCGACATTGTACAGCATCGGCGCCAGCGCATAGAAGGTGAAGCGACCGACCGCTTGCTGGATACTAGCGATCACCGCTGCCACCGCAAAGATCAGCGGATTTACCGCGATCACTCGCATCATACTGACTGCCAATGCGTGACCAGCCTCGCTCAGCCCTGGCGCGATCAGATATTTCATCAGCGGATCAGCAAAAATGATGATTAGAACACTCGTTACCAGCGTCACCAATGCCATCAAATTAATCATGCTCGAGCTAATTTGCCAGGCTGACTGCTTGTTGCCCTTGATCCATCGTTCATTAAACACCGGGATGAAAGTGACGCTCAGCGCCCCCGACACTAGAATCGCAAACATAAAATCCGGCACCATGAACGCTGCCGTATAGGCATCCAGCCCGACCGGATAGCCAGCCAAGTGAGCCTTCTCGTTCGGGAAATACGCCGCATTCAAAAAGCGATCGCGCAGCAGCCCTAGCAGGCTCGACAGCAACATCGAGCTCGCCAAAATCGTGGCGGCTAACTTGACCGTCAGCCGCTGATTGATCTTATTGACAACGTTACGAACACGCCCCATAACAATTTATGCGTGCAATTTTGCTTCCTTTGGCAGTTTCGTTCCTGAAAGAATCTCGTCCACCGCCGCTTCCTCCAAGGTTTCGTCTTTGAGCAGTGCCTCAGCCAATTTATCGAGGAACGGACGATTGGCTTTAAGCACCAGCATCGCCCGTTGTTTGGCCTCGGTGATCAGCTGCGACACTTCCTGATCGATCAGTTTAGCAGTCTCATCCGAGTACGGCCGCTCGCGGGTCATCTTATCAAACATCAGCCCGCCGTTGTCTTCGTGAAATACTTGGTCGCGTAGGCCCTTACCCATACCCTGCTCGATGATCATATCACGGGCAATCTCGGTGGCTTTACGCAGGTCTGAGCCAGCGCCGGTGGTGATACCATCATCACCGTAGATAATCTGCTCGGCAATTCGGCCGCCCATGGCCCGAGCCAAGATATCCTTGAACTCATAGACGTTGGTGTAGCTCTTATCCTCTGGCGGTAGGAACCAGGTTACACCGCCAGTGCCGCCGCGCGGAATAATCGTCACCTTGTGAACTGGGTCGGAGTCTGGCAAGACGTGACCAACAATGGCGTGGCCAGCTTCATGATACGCCGTCAATTCCTTCTCGTGGTCATTCATCACCTTGGCTTTGCGCTCTGGGCCGATAGCCACCCGCTCGAACGCCTCGGTCAACTCCTCGTTGGTAATTTTCTTCTTGTTACGGCGTGCAGCGATAATTGCTGCTTCATTGGCGATATTAGCGAGATCCGCCCCCGATGAGCCAGCTGTCTTGGCGGCCAATTTATCGAGGTCAACTGTCTCGTCGGTTGGCTTTTTCTTGAAATGAACTTTCAGAATCGCCTCGCGGTCTTTGCGCTCCGGCAGGGTAATTGTCACTCGCCGATCAAACCGACCCGGCCGCAGCAATGCTGGGTCCAGCACGTCCGCTCGGTTGGTCGCCGCTAGCACGATCACATTAGTGTCGCCGTCAAAGCCATCCATTTCCACTAGAATCTGGTTCAAGGTCTGCTCGCGCTCATCGTGTCCGCCACCCATACCCGAGCCGCGCTTGCGGCCCACCGCGTCAATCTCGTCGATAAAGATGATGCACGGCGCATTTTTCTTGGCCTTTGAAAAGAGATCACGCACCCGGCTGGCACCAACACCGACAAACATCTCGACAAACTCCGAGCCAGAAATTGAGAAGAACGGCACGCCCGCCTCGCCAGCCACCGCCCGCGCCAGCATGGTTTTACCGGTACCCGGATTACCGACTAGCAAGACGCCCTTCGGGATCTTAGCACCCAGCTCCTTGTATTTTTTCGGGTGCTTTAAGAAATCGACGACTTCTTGCAGGTCCTGCTTGGCATTATCATTGCCGGCGATATCCTCAAACAGCACCTTCTCTTTGTCCTCGCCGTACAGCCGCGCCTTTGATTTGCCAAAGCCCATCGCTTGGTTATTCTGCCCCTGCGCCTGGCGCATCATGAACATGAAGAAGATCACGATGATCACCACCGGTACGATCATCACTGTCAGGTTCCACAGCACCTCACCGGTTTGCGATGGCGGCAGAACGTTAATTTCGACCTTGGCGTCCTTGTTCAAACCTTGCTCATAAATCGTACTACCGGATTCCTTGACTGATTTCTCGGTCGGCTGTTTTTGGCCTTTGGGAGTAATTTTCAGATCATTGCCCTGAATATCAATCTTGGCAATTTCCCCGGCATTTGCCCGTCGCACTACATCGGTCAATGCCACATTCTTCAAGTTGCTATTTGGTGACAGCGCCGCGTACACTGCCAGCCCAAGAAAAACAATGATTGCCCAAAACAGTCCCAGCCGAGCAACCTGCCCGACCCCTTTCTTAGTATTCTTTGGCGTCTTTCCTGCCATACGTCACATAATCCTTTCTCTTTCGTCCTAGCGAGTCACTCGTTTTATTGTAACACTTTTTACGGATAATTTCACCCGCACGCTGGCGGTTGGCTGCCACACCGTTCCTGCTCGGCCAGTTTTGATGGCGATCAACAGTCGATCCAGCTGTGCTGAGAGCAGCGACACGCCAGTCAGTCGCTGCACTTCTCGGTGGAGCAGCTCGCGCGCCGGCTCAATTGGGATATGCGCCCAAAAATAACGACTGCTGAGGCGTGGCGACAACCGCAGCGTCTCTTGGTCAATCTCTCGGCATAACTGCCGCTGCTGGTGCCATAACTGACCAAGCGCCGCCCGCTGCTGATCAGTCAATTTCATATGAAGCTGCCGACGCAGCTGATTACGCAGATAAGCATTTGACTGATTCGTCGCGTCCTCCACCCACTCCAGCCGGTGGCGCAGTGCATAATCATATATGTCTTGCTTTGTCCATTCCGATAGCGGCCGCTCAATCCGCTGATCGCCCATAGCCGCCAAGCCCCGCCAGCGCGTACCACGCCGCAGATTGAGTGCTATCGTCTCAATCACGTCATCCTGGTGATGGGCCGTCGTCACGCGCCCGCCCCAGCGTGCCGCCGCATTAAAGAGAAATTGATACCGCCGCTGGCGCGCCGTATCCTCACTGGCTGCCGCGCCCAATTCTTCACGCCTGGTAACATATGGCACATTATACCGGCTCGCGAGCCCCACCACGAACCGCGCATCAGCCGCCGATTCTGCCCGAATTCCATGATCAAAGTGAGCCACCACTACCTCGTCCTGCCCATGCCGCAATACGCTGTCGAGGAGTACCACGCTGTCCACCCCACCCGATACCGCAATCAGTCGCTTCATGAGGATATTATGACACAGCCTATAGTCTATTGTATAATATTAAATTATATAATATTATATGTTCATGTCTATACAACCCGATAGTCATGACTACAAGCTTGAACATATAAATAACTCCGAGCTTGATAATGCGCTTGGAAGGTTTGCGCTGTACACACTTTTTAGCAGTGCTTATGGTGACAGCTACCGTGGAAATGATGCGCTCGACAAAAAGATCGCCGAAGCAGATGGAGCGTTTCTCTTAACTCATATGAAACAGATTGGTGCCGGGTGTCTCGTTGGGGGGGCAGGATTACAACGATTGGTACTTCTGCTGAGAAAGATTTTTCAGATCGACGCTTTCACCGCATGGTAACCCTGTTAAGTAAACTAAGGGAAGAGTCTGAGGCTCGTTGGATGTCAATAGGGCTTGAGTACGATAAAATGCAAGCTGCTGCCGAACAGGGCAGCATGTACCCAATTGAATCTGGCCATACAGCCATATCGCTTCTAGAAGAAATTGGAGAAGTCGATAAATATCGGGTAACAAGTGGCGGCAATCAGCCTGTTGTCATGACAAAGACAAGTAATGGCTATCAACAAAACATGTGGCAATGGTAAAATATTTTTATGGATAAAAAGAACGAGATAACCATCCTCTGCTTTGGTGATTCCAACACCTTTGGGCAGCGGCCCGATACGAACACGCGATATGACGAGTCAGTGCGCTGGCCGCGGCGACTGGGGGCGCTGCTAGCGGACGAGGCACGCCAATATTATGTCATCGAGGAGGGGCTAGGCGGTCGGCGGACTGACCTTGATCATCCCAACCCAGCCAAGCCGTCAAGAAATGGCTGGACGTATTTTCCGCCGTGCCTGGCCAGTCATCAGCCCGACATCGTCATCATCATGCTGGGAACAAATGATGCTCAGCTCTACCACCAGCGACCAGTTGAGGCGATCGTGACGGCACTGGCGCACTACGTCACGTATTGTCACGAATCAGACGTCACGCCGCTGCTGGTTGCGCCGCTCATTCCAGACCCTGCTGGGCTGTTCAACGAGGCAATCGTACCGCGATCGGCGTGGCACTTTAACGAGGCAGCCGTGGCGACACTAGCTGCACTGCCTGAAAAAATCCGAATCTATACTACTAAACACAACGTTGCGTTTTTCGATGCTAACGTATGTGCCGAAGCTGGTGTAGATGGGCTGCACTGGACAGCAGCGGGTCACGAGCGATTTGCCCGAGCAATCGCCCAGATGATACGTGAGATATCGTGAGCCAACTCTAAGTATTATTTTCACAAGTATATCATCATATCGTCAACTCTTGCAATAGAGTGCGCAATGTGTCATCCACATATTAAAATACCGCGGTCTATACAAACCGCGGATAAAAACAATTCTGGTAGCACCGGGTGGACCCGAACCACCGACCTCAGGCTTATGAGTCCTGCGCTCTAACCAGCTGAGCTACGGTGCCACACGTCACCAATTGTACCAAACGAGGCGCAAAATCTCAACCGCCTCGAAAGCCTATCTGTCAGATGAGACCAAACTGCTACCCAAACAAAGGCCGATCCGTACTGCCACAGAGCTAAGCTGCCAGCTCCACGCCTTCTTCGTCCAGCAGCTCCAGTCGCCGCATCACCAACGAACGTAGCTCCTCGCACGTCCGCCAGCGCTGCCATGTCCGTAGCTGGTCGTTATTGACCGCATCTAAAAACTGCCCGAGCTCGTGCTCAGTGATATCCATGTTGTTGCCTTTCTGTGTTTGTTAAACCGTGACTTTACTATAGCACACATTTGACATAAGTGCAATAGTATGACAGCTCACGTAATCGCTCGCTCGACATCACCTATCGGCTTCCCTCGCCAAACCGCTTGTGATAAACTGGAGGGAGAGGATTTTACACAAACATGACCCCGGCTATTATTTCATCACTCGCCATCGTCGCCTTCTCGGCACTGATCCACGCTAGTTTTCAGCTCAGCGTCAGCGTCTTGACCCTGCTCAGCGGCCATTCCCTCGGCAAGCAAACCGCCCGCCGGAAAGTATTGCGACTGATGAATGGATTCGTGTGTGGAGTGTTGGTGCTGACAGCGCTGCTGATATCAGCGATCGTCTACTATCTGTCGCTGGTCATTCATCACGCCGCTCAGGCCGAGCAACTGGTGGCGGCCATCGTCTGCGGGCTGATGGTTGGACTGGGCGTGGCGACTTGGGCAGTGTACTACCGACGGGGTGGGGGCACGGCCTTGTGGTTGCCGCGCAGCTTCGCGACCTACCTATCAAAGCGCTCAAAAACAACGCGTCACAGCGCCGAGGCCTTTAGTCTCGGGATGGCGAGCGTGGTAGCTGAATTACTATTCATCATTGGGCCGATGGCGGCGGCGGGACTAGCAACGGTCCTATTACCATCAACCGAGTGGCGCCTTATCGCCATCGCCCTCTACGTCGTCATATCGCTGCTATCACTGGTCGTCGTCTTGGTGCTGGTCGGTAGCGGCCATTCCCTCGCCCGTCTACAACAGTGGCGGATGGCGCATAAACGTTTCTTACAATTTACAGCTGGCGGCAGCTTGATCATCTTGGGCGGCTTTTTATTCGTTGATCGAGTACTTGGCATCGTCAGCTACGGAGGTTTTTGATGTCAGAAGGGCACCCAAACCGACCAATTATTGATGTTGTCAAGCGCGGCAAGCGACCAAGCGAAGAGTTTGATCCGACAAAACTCCACCACTCTATCATGGCGACCTGCCTGAGTATCCGCACACCCGAAGGCCAAGCTGATGACATCGCCAAGTCAGTCACCCTCGGCGTGATGAGCTGGTGTGAGACCCGACCAGAAATTACCACAAACGACATCCGACACCGCGCGACGCAGCTGCTACAGAAACTACACACCGACGCAGCATTTGTTTATCAACACCATAAGACGATCATGTAGGGGGCACATGGCACAAAAACCAACTTTTGACTATGATGTAATTGTTATCGGCAGCGGTGCTGGCGGTTCACCGGCCGCAACCATCTTGGCGCGCGCTGGCAAGAAAGTCGCCATCATTGAGCGCGGTACCTTTGGCGGCGAATCCCCAAACTGGGGCGACATTCCGACTGGCGCCCTACTCTATACCGCTGACGTCTATCACGAGGCCAAAACAGCGGCCAAGTTTGGCCTGCGCACCAGCACAGTCGGCTATAATTATCCGTCGCTGCTCGCCTGGAAAGACACCGCCATCAAGCGCACTGGCACCGGCGGCAACCGCAGTTACTACGAGAAACAAGGCATCAGCGTCTTTACCGGCAGCGCCCACTTTCTCAGTCCCAACGAGATTACCGTCAGCCGCCGCCACCTATCCGCGCGCAAATTCCTGATCGCTAGCGGCTCAACCTGGCGCGATGATCACATCCCGGGCCTCGACGAAGTGGCTTATCACACACCGCAAACCATCCTCTCGCTCAAGCGCCCGCCCAAAACACTGTTCGTTGTTGGCTCTGGCACAACGGTGATGGAGCTGGCATATTTGTTCTCGACTTTTGGCAGCAAAGTGTATGTCGCCGAAACTGCCGGACGCATCTTGCCCGAGTTTGATCAAGAAGTTGGCGAGCTGATCGCCGCTGATGCCAAGGCACAGCGCGGCATGAACATCCTCACCCAGACAAAGCTGGTCGCCGTCCAGAAAGACGGTATCGCAAAGCGCGTCACCTACGCTCGTGGTGGCCAGCAGCATTCAGTGCGTGTTGACGAGATCCTCATCGCCGATGACCGCTTGCCGACAACTGACATTGGCCTAGAAAATGCGGGCGTAGCATATACCGAACATGGCATTCAAGTCAGCGAAGCGATGCAGACTTCGGCACGGCACATCTTTGCGGCCGGTAGCGTCGTCGACCTTCAGGCGCAGACACATACCATTCTCAGCCATAGCCGCACCGCTGCACATAACCTACTACACCGTAATTTCATCGCGCTTGACGATACACCGCGCTTGACGATCGCATTCACCGACCCGCAGATCGCCCGAACGGGACTAGACGAGGACGACTGTCTGCGCCGTGATTTGAAAGTAAGTATTGCCCTTGCGCCACTGACCTTGACCGCTCGCAGCAACATCACCGACCGACGCAGTGGGTTCGTCAAATTGATCAGCGACAAAAAAGGCGTCCTGCTCGGCGCCACCATCGTTGCACCGGGCGCTAGCGACTTGATGACTGGCCTCAGCCTCGCCATCCGCCACGGCCTGACCGCCAAACAACTGATGAGCACGCCAAACTGCTTCGTTGCCTGGTCAGAGGCGGTGCGTATTGCGGCGGGGAAATTGGCAGCGTGATGGTAAGGAGTAAATACTCCATGACCATGGTATCAGTAGGAAAAGAGAGTGAAGCGAAGAACATCGCCAAGGCCCTCGTCGAGCAAAAACTGGCCGCGTGCGTGCAGCTGCTGCCGGTTCAGTCAACCTACACTTGGCAAGGAAAATTTGAATGCGATGCAGAGATCTTGATGCTTATCAAGTCGCGCAAAGATGACTTCGCAGCAATTGAAAGAGTAGTCAGGTCACTCCATAGCTATGACGTGGCAGAGATAATCTCATTTGATATCACTGCTGGATCACAGCCGTATCTTGACTGGATCGACGAAACTTGTCGGTAGATCAATACGCTAAGGATATTAAAAACGACCTCAACTCATGAGGCCGAAAAATCAATAAACATGGTTGCGGGGGTAGGATTTGAACCTACGACCTTTTGGTTATGAGCCAAACGAGCTACCAGGCTGCTCTACCCCGCGGCACATTGTCCATCTTAGCAAACACGAATTATTTTTGCAAGTTCTGACTCGTCCGCCGCGCACCAAAGAGGAAATTGATCCACTGCTGGAAGTTACTGGTCGGTTGCTTTTGCGGCGTATTATGGGCAGTCGGTTGCTGCTTGGCCGCGTCGGTTGACGGCACGATCAGCAACTTTTCGCCAGGCGAGCCACGGCCCAGGCGCTGGCGCACTGCGAGATCGAGGTATTCGTCACTTTCATAATATTTTGATTCATATGCCAACAGTTCAGTGCGCAATTTCTCGACCGTCAGCTGGTACTTTTTTTGATCGACCATCTGCTGCAATTCATAATTGCGCTGCATCGATTCAATCGACCCCCACGCCCAACTCAGCGCGATCAGCGCCGCCGCCGCAACCACAACATTATTCAGCGTCAAATAATCGTGACGCACGTGGTACCAAAATCGTTTGAGTTTCAGCGTGTTCATGTTGGTTTTATCAGAAGGTATGGCTATATTATGAGGGGTCGGGCGGGGTTAGTCAAGATGGGCGGATCTGCAGATGATTTTACTGGGTGATCATAGCATAAATGGCTAAACATTAGTAAGGGCCAAGCGGTAGGGGGGCTAGTAGCAATCTAGCGAAATTACCAGTCCATTCCGACCGCCTGTAGTAAACTCAGTGCACTAGTTCCATAAACTCGGAAGAATTCACATAGTCAAACTCACATGCCAGATGGTCGCTCAGGAGGTTGTTAACATTCAAGGGACGTGGCACCGCAGCATCGAGATATATGGCGGCAATGAGCGCCGTCGATAAGCTGTGGCGAAGATTGAGTACGGCAAGCTTTTCAAAGATATCCGCCTGATGTGTTTCGAGGTAGGTTTTGTGTAGCTTAGTCATCGAGCCCTTCGCGAGCTCTGGCTGCGTCACGTCAAGCCCAAGATCCTCAGCCACATCGACGAGGCGCCGACTGGCTATCGGCGTCAGACGATCGACATCGTACCTCGTATCAATTACCGCCTGGTTTTGCCGCCGCTCTCTCCACTTGTCGTATAGCCAATCCACCTGTTCCGTCGCAATTGGCGACGACCGTTTCAGTACTGACAAATCGGCACAGAGTTGGTGGCCTGCAAAGGTCACGCTGGATAATGTCCGCAAGGAAGCGATATCTAGCTCGATCATCTCCAGAAGCCGCGGCACCTCGTCTTCTGATTCTAGATAGACTGACTTGAACCCAAATTCAAGTAGGCTCTGATCCTCCAGCGAATCAAAATGTGCAAGGTCAATGATGGACCACGAGTAGCAAAACGGTTTTGATGCTCCCCGAACCCGGAAATTCTTTGTCCACTCAACATCGAGCGCAGCCACGAGACTTCGTTCTCGACTAAACGGGCGCTCTGGGTCACCAAACGGGCGTTCTGCCCATTGCAAGTTTGTTCTCAGGTGCATCGTTGTGTATATCAAATGAACGCTGATTTTTCTCTTTCTTAATCATCTCCTGTCAATTGCTTAGGAATAGACAGTGTGCCGCTACTATCAATATCTAGCTCTCCATCCTCAATAGCATCCCAAAGAATACGCGTGGCGCTTTCTTCAGTAGCTCCACGTTCTACGAGCGCCCACAGAGCATCGCTGAAATCAACACCACCAGCACTAATATGATCTGTCTCTGGAAGCTTCGGATCCTCCATATTACCTCCATTTACTTGGGTGATTTCGTGGTGGGGGTGGCTGGGATCGAACCAGCGACCAACAGGTTATGAGCCCGCTGCTCTAACCGCTGAGCTACACCCCCATGAGCGATATTATACCGTAAAAGCGGCCAAGTGAGAAGTGCCGTCAATTCCCCCCACTACCGACCGTCAAGCCGCTCGCGCCTTCCTGAATGCAGCGCGCGCCATTACAATTCCGTCCCTATTTGTCTGTTTTTGTTCCTCGGTTAACGGGCCCTGTCCTGATGCGTCATGGGCTTGTTGCGTGCGTGTATCAAACGCTGCAAAATAACTGCGTTTGCGAGATCGTGGCTTCTTATCCGCGGGGATATTCTGATCAGATAGTCGCTCATCAACCGCATGGGCGTTCTGATCAGCCGGCGGTTTAAGCCCAAGTGCCCATCGCGCTCCATAATATGAACAGCCTGTTTTATCGACAAGTTCATCAACCCTTTTCCACTCCGCATCAGTTAGTTCACGGCCCCGCTCACCAGTCTGCAACAGTTCACTCATAATTAGTAAATATCACATTTTACTCATAAAAGCAATACTATCTTGGCTCCATAGCCCCCTCACCACAAAAAGACTCCCGCATGAGCGAGAGTCTTTGAGGCACCTGTTTGTTTGATACTATTGTACTGGTAACCAGGTGTATAATGCAAGTGCTTATTTCTTCTTTTTGATCGTCAAGAAGCCGTTGCGTGGATTTTCGGTAACGATCCGATCATCTGGCAAGTCGCATGGCTCGCCCTTGGCGTTCTTTTCAACCTTGGCGAAAAAATAAATCGTCTGCGTTTTGCCACCGCGCAGCGTGACTTCGGTTTTATGCAAGTAGTATGTAATGCCTTTTGAGTTTGTGTGCTTATAAGCCATTCGTATACCTCCTGTTAGTATTATACTATTCTAGATTAGCGCCTCTGTTGACCCCTGTCAAGCCTAAAGCGGTTTTTGACGATATCGAAGCAGCAGTTTCAATACCGCCAAAGCCACCAGTCGAGCAATGATAATCAGCACAATTACCCCTGTTACCACCAATGACCAGCCCGCCAAGTCCGATGACCAGAGCGGCGGCACAAATGTCTGATAATACGGCGCGGTGGATGGCGGTGTAAATTTGAGGTCAAGCGACGAAGCAGCCGGGTACTTCGCCCATTCATCATTGATACAGCTGACGTAGCGCGGGTCGGCCGTAGCATAAAATCGCCCCCAACCGCCAGCCTGTGCTCGAGCGTCACACACTTGGCGGACTTTGGCGACCGTGTCGTTGCTGGAACGAGAGGCCGACTTTGACTCAAACTCTTTCCAGGCCGCCTCGTAGGCCCGCTTGTACGAGTGCTCCAGAGCGATGCGTCCCGGATCGGCGTTCATGTGCGCGACCACGTAGCGCTGCAAGTCGTACACCCGCCGCTCCAGCGCGCCCTCGTCGCCCTCCTTGTCGGCGTTAATGACGGCGTCACGGCGCTCGATCATGCCAATATTATTTAGCCTGAGGAATGTCGCACTAACAAACGACGCCATCACCAGCAAAATGACCAGCTGCCATGTCTTGATTTCTTCCAGCCGCCGGATCGCCCGACGCGTGCCTCGCTTATCTGCCATTCCCCACCTTTCTCAAGTCCATTATACCAAAGATACTGGGTGAATGCGACACGGGGCTAGCGTCAGTGGTATAATGACGCTATGAGAATTTATTTTTCGGGAATTGGTGGCGTGGCGATTGGGCCACTGGCAGAAATGGCCATCGGCGCTGGACACGAAGTCTGTGGCTCTGACCGAGCGGCCGGCTTGATGACGGAGGCACTCAGACGGGATGGGATCACCGTGTCGTTTGACCAGTCAGGCGAGTTTTTACATAGCGAACATCAGCAGGCACCCTTTGACTGGTTCGTGTATACGGCGGCCTTGCCAGCGGATCATCCAGAGTTGGTACTGGCCAGGCAGCTAGGGATTCGCACCAGCAAGCGTGACGAGCTACTCGCTCAGATTATCGCCGACAAGCAGCTCAAGCTCATCGCCGTCACCGGTACGCACGGCAAGACGACGACGACCGGTATGTTGGTGTGGACCCTGCAGCAGCTCGGCGTGCCGGTGAGCTACCTAGTTGGCTCGACGCTTAGTTTTGGCCCGAGCGGTCGGTTTGATCCGGCCAGTCAGTTTTTGGTGTATGAATGCGACGAGTTTGATCGTAATTTCCTTCACTTTTCGCCGTGGCTGAGCCTCATTACCGCAGTCGATTATGACCATCCCGACACCTTTCCGACGCCAGATGATTACCGAGCGGCGTTTCGGCAATTTGGCGAGCAGTCGACGCGGGTGGTCGCGTGGCGAGAGGACGCTGACGTATTTACTCCGGCCAACGTAACAGTGCTTGAGCAGACTGATCCCCAGACAACGCTGGCTGGCGAACACAACCGGCATAACGGCACGCTGGCAGCACGGGCGGTGATGACGGTGCGAGAGGCGGCTGCCCTTGAGATTGAGACTGAGGCGATTATCACGGCACTCAACACCTTTCCGGGTACCGGCCGGCGCTTTGAGAAGCTAGCTGACAATCTCTACACCGACTACGGCCATCATCCGTCGGAGATTGCCGCTACGCTGCAGCTGGCTCATGAGCTAAATGACCGCGTGGTGCTCGTCTACCAGCCACACCAAAATATTCGCCAGCACGAAGTTCGTGAACGCTACACTGATGAGCTTTTCATGCATGCTGACGAGATATATTGGCTGCCGACGTATTTGACCCGCGAAGACCCAAACCTGCCGGTGCTGACACCGGAGGAATTGACGCGCCAATTGACAACGGACAAGGTACATATCGCGCAGCTAGACGAGGCGCTATGGCACACGATTGAACAGCAACGAGCGCGCGGCGCGCTGGTACTCGGTATGGGTGCCGGGACAATCGACGGGTGGCTGCGCGAGCAATTAGGTCGCAGCGCCTGATCACGGTTCGCCTACTCGTCAGGCTCACCACCAAGCGCCGCCCGGATATCATCATACGAAAATCCCTGACGGGCCAGATACGCCATAAATTTTTGTTGAGCGCCGGCGTATTTGTGGCGTTTTTTAGCGATAATTTTTTGCAGCTCCTCGTCGTCGGAGCGGATATTTTCGCTAACTAACTGTTCTATCGTCTCGCGGTCAATCCCCTTTTGCGCTAGTTCCAATTTTAGCCGCCTGACACTAGTGCCTTTCTGTAAAAAACGATGTTCCAGCCAAAAGCGCGCAAACTTCTCATCATCGAGGTATTTTTTTTCAATCAGCCGCGCCAGCACCCGCTCGGTAATTTCCGGTTTCACGCCTGGACGCTCAGTAATTTCACCAGTCTTTGGCGAGCGCTTTTTGGTCGGCCTGGTTTTACGCCACAAATAATCGCGCACTTCTTTAACCGAGCGCGGCCGCGCCAAGCAATACTCCATAGCGCGCGCGTACAACTTACCAAACTGACTCTCGTTCTCCAGTGCTGTCAATTCGTCGTCGGTATATTCGCGCCCAACTTTAATCCCCAGCTCGCCCACCTGAAAGACATCGAGGCTAAAGCGATACTCGCCGTCGACACTCACGTTAACGCGGTTTTTATCACGAGCCTGAAGCGAGATGTCAGTGATTTTCATAAAAATATTATAACGCGAAGACGGTGAGCTCGCTACTGGCAGAGGCTACTCGACTACTTCGACAACCTTACCGTGCACGCCGTTGTAGCAAGCAGCGGCACGCGGCTCAGTGATGACCGGTAGTTGCCCTGGAATAGCGCTCATATTAACGTCGTCCAGCGTACCGGCCTCGACGCAACCAAGCGTGATGTGCGGGCGGAACCCATCAACATCCAGCCCTGGGTGAATACCATCCAGTGCCGCGAGTAATTGCTGGCGCGCCTCAACCATCCAGGCAGTTTTCTGCGTGCGCAGCTCCACCCAAACACAGCCCGCCTTATCTGGCAGGAAGTTGACTCCATCAAGCACCAACCTCCCGAGGACCGGCAGCGCCGCAGCGGCCGCCTTGAGGCGTGGCATATCTTGCTCAGTCACGTTAATCAATGTCACATGTGGGATAAACTCACCAAAGTCAAGATTCATTGTTTCTGACAAGTCCCGAAGATACGCATTCTGCTCATTATCAAAGACGAGGCTGACTGATGCCATATGTTTTTCGACTGGATATGCGGTTTCTGCTGCGCGCACTAGTTTTCTCCTTCTTTTACTTTCTCCCGAACCTTCTGGTCAATTTCCGCCAGAACCTCAGGATTTTCTTTCAGATACAACTTAGTTTTATCACGGCCTTGACCAATGGTCTCGCCGTTATACTTGTAAAAGGCACCTGACTTTTCTATGATACCATGTGTAGCTGCCAAATCCAGAATATCACCAGTTTTAGAAATACCTTCATTATACATAATGTCAAACTCAGCGATGCGAAATGGCGGCGCAATCTTATTTTTCACCACCTTGATCTTGGTGCGGTTACCGAGGATGTCATCGCCAACCTTGATCTGCCCAATCCGGCGAATATCCACCCGCTGCGAGGCGTAAAACTTCAACGCGTTACCACCCGTCGTGGTCTCAGGATTGCCAAACATCACGCCAATCTTCATGCGAATCTGGTTGATGAAAATCACCGTCGCTTTCGACTTGTTGATGATACCAGTTAGTTTACGCAGCGCCTGGCTCATCAGCCGTGCCTGCAGACCCATGTGCGAATCGCCCATATCACCATCAATTTCTGCTTGCGGTGTCAATGCCGCCACTGAGTCCACCACAATCAGATCCACGGCATTTGAGCGCACCAAGGTTTCAGTAATCTCCAAAGCCTGCTCACCGTTGTCTGGTTGCGATACCAACAGATTTTCGGTATCCACACCCAAACGCTTGGCATAGCTCGGGTCAAGTGCGTGCTCAGCGTCGATAAAGGCTGCTGTGCCGCCCTGCTTTTGGATTTCGGCGATAGCGTGCAGTGTCAGAGTTGTCTTACCCGAACTCTCGGGGCCGTAAATTTCAATGATGCGACCCTTTGGATAGCCGCCGCCTAGCGCCAAATCGAGGCTTAGCGAACCCGACGGAATCACTTCAACGTCAACTTTGTGCGCCTCGCCGAGTTTCATGATGGAGCCATCGCCAAACTGTTTGGTGATTTGATCCATGGCCAGGCCCAGCGCTTTTAATTTCCCGTCATCAACCTTCTTTTCTGGTGCCTGAGCTGTACCAGTTGCGGCGTCTGTTTGATGTTTGTCATCGGTTTTCGCTGTGCTAGCCATACCTCTCCCTCCGTTATCTTATGCTGTATAGTATACCATAAATCAAGCGCCTACCGCGAGCGGTGAAACTTTGCTATAATGGACAACATGAAACGACAAGCAGGCTTTACGGTGATCGAGGTGTTGGTAGCGATTATATTTCTCGGTGTAGCCACGGCGGTGGCGTTCACCCAGCTAGTGACGATCCAACGCGAGCACCAAAACGACCGGAAAAAAACCGCTATTAATGCCATGCATTATAGCCTCGAAGAAGCCTATTACAAGCAGCACGGCTCTTATCCGGAAAAAATTACCGACGAGACACTACCGACCATGGACAAGGAATTACTCAAGGATCCGAGTGGTAAAAAGCTTGGCGACAATGGCAGCGCCTATCGCTACGAGCCGACTAATTGCCACAGCGGTAAATGTAAATCATATTCGCTCAGAGCCATGCTTGATGGTGAGGCAGACTTCGTCAAAGACAGCCGCCACAAATAACTAAATCGTGACCAAACTAATCGTAACAGACTGGCCGGCCATTCTTGAAAGCCTCGATGGCATTGTTGAGGATGGCCACTTGGTGCTTGGGATTGGCCACGTAATGAAAAATATAAGTCGTCTCCTCACCCTCAGTACTGAGGCGAATGGTGCCGTAGTTAAAGATCGTCTGGGCGATGCCGGCCTGGAAAAAGCTGGCGTCCTCAATGCTACCGAGGCTCACTGTCTGCTCGTGCCGAACGAAGAGGCTCTGTTGGATTTCCTGGATGACGCTTTCATTAGTCATGAAAAAGTGATTCTGTAGATACACCCACAGAGTGATCGCGCCGCCCAGCACCACCAAGGCAACGAGCAGTAGCGCGATACCCAGCACTGCCCCCGGATTCACCGCCGGAAACAGCGGAATATTAGCGGTTAGCGACGAGAATGAGGCCGCAAATACCAGCAACACCACGACCAACAGGAGGGTGATGGCTGTAGGAATAACCATACCAATCGGGTGACGCTTGATGTCGAGGATGACATACTCGCCCTCACTGAGATTGAGCTGCGGATAATCACGAACGGACTGGTCGTGACGCGCCTTGGTCTCTGGGCTGACTGCGGGAACGGTCGGCTCAATCGGCCGCGCAGCATGAACAACATTTGGTTCGTTAGCGTATTGGGCACGAATCTGTGGATTGAAATTCTGCCCCTCGATCATCTCTGGCTGGATGGTGACGTGCGAGGTTGGCTGTGGCTCGATTGGCGGTGCAGTCGTCACCGGTGGCGGTGTCACGTCAGCCGGCGGATGATGATACAGCGGCCGACCGTCAGAATCATACGCAACCGGCTGGGTATAATCAGGCTCGGGGTTAGTCTGGTTCGGATTCATTAGTTCTAGTATAGCATATCGGCCGGATTATGCGACGTCACGGACATGTTTTGTCCGATTGTTATGGCGTGGATTACGTTGCGCCACCCGCCGCAGATCCTCGTGCGCATCAAACTCATCAACAATCTTATGTCCCAGTATCCGCTCAAGCACGTCCTCCAGGCTGACGATACCAACCGTCTCGCGAAACTCATTCACCACGATGAACAAGTGATGCCGCACTCGCAGAAACGCCGCCAGCGCGTGTTGCAATGTCTGATCCTCGCGGATGTAATACACCTTTTTCTCCATGACGGTTCGTGCCCGCTTGCTCGTCGACGAACGGTTAATTGTCAATAAATCCTGAATATATAGCATCCCCACTATATGATCAATATCGCCCTTGGTCACCGGAAAGCGGCTATGCCCGGTCTTGTGCAGCGCGTCCAGCACCAGTGGCCCCAATACCTCGTCCTGATCCACCGTATCAATCACGCTACGCGGCGTCATCACTTCCTTGACTGGCACCGTATCAAACGACAATACACCGATGACCATCTTTTTCTCGTCCCGACTGAGCGCCTCGCCCGCCTGCTCGACCATAGTGACGAGCTCTTCTTTTGACTCAATATCATAGCCGTCATTGGGCATCGGCGCCACCGAGCGAATCATTGCAAACAACGTCGGAAATTTCTCGATCAGCGCCAAAATTCGCCCCTCATACCGCTCGTAGAGCCGCTGGGAATATTGCTGCCATAATGAAATCCGCGCCACTGCTCCTATCTCCAATGCGATCACTAGCGAGATAATAATACCCAGTAGCCAATGAAACAACTCCACACCGATGACACTGAGCGTCACCAGCAGCACCGCTGCGATCACCCGCTGCAGCGAAAAAATATCCCGCATCAGCGCATGTCGCTTCAACAAATGCTGCGCATCCTGATCACCACGGCGCGCTCGCCGCTGCAGCTCAAACTTACTGTGTGACGAGGCCTGCGGATGGACACCCATCACGATGAGCAGCAGCACGAGGATTACGGCATACAGGATTCCTAGCAAAATATCGCTCATGCTGTTCATTGTATACTTTTTATGCTATAATAGCCAGAGTTAATTTGGAGGAAGTATGAACGGAAAAACCTGGGCTATCTTTGCAATCGTTGTCGCGGCTATCGTCGGCGGTATGATTTATTTGTCAACACAGAATCGCTTGAATGTCAGTGATATCTCGCGCGACGCCGCCCTGCGCGTTATGCCAGCCGAAGCACGTACTGGCGACATCGGTGAGCACACTATCGGCAACACCAATGGCAAAGTCTTGATGATCGAATACGGCGACTACCAGTGCCCAGGCTGCCGCACTGCTGCACCAGAAGCCAAGCGCGTGGCCGAGAAATACAAGGATCACGTCGCGCTGGTCTTTCGTAATTATCCAATCCCGTCGCTCCATCCAAACGCCCGAGCGGCGGCGGCGGTCGCCGAGGCAGCTGGGCTGCAGGGCAAGTTCTGGGAGATGCACGACTTGCTCTACACCAACCAAGGCGCATGGAGTAATGCCCGTGCCAAAGAACGCACCGACGTCTTCAGTGGCTACGCCAAGCAGCTGGGCCTGAATGTTGATAAATTCAATGCTGACCTAGCCTCCGGTGCTGTTACGAAGAAAATTGACTTTGACGTGGCAGTCGGGCGACAGTTACAAATTGATGGCACGCCAACCTTTTTCATCAACAGCAATAAGCTCAATCTAACCGACTCTAGCTCTATCGAAAACGCCGTCAAAGACGCCCTGAAAAAAGCCGGTGTCGCAGTTGATAAAGCAAAAAGCTAACCTCAAGCCGAAACCACTGGCCGAAACAAACCCAATGCAAAAATCACCCCGGTGCCTGTGGGGTGATTTTTATGCCGTCCCTTTTTAGGACATGCGCACTTATTGTGCTATGTATGTTTGCCATTTGGCAGACACCACATCCACTGCGACCTTTTTGCGCCGACTGGTCGACACAACATTGATTGCTATTGGCATGTGTTTCGTACTCCTTTGTACTAGTGCAGCCTCACGCGCTTCGACCTTTATTGCCCACTTTATGATAAGCAGCGATATGCTTCGGCGCGAGACACATCAGCCATGATAGCAAAGACTGATACGAACGTCAAGCGGGAACTACCTCTGGTCTGACCCCTGATGCCAACCTCAAAACAAGCGCAGCCGCTTGGCGAAGATATATACAATGCCGATGAGCAGCACCGTAAACCCGGTAATCACCGGATAGGCCCACGCCTCGCCCTGAAACGGCAGGGCAATATTCATGCCGTACATACCGTAAAACACATTCGGGATCGCCAGGAGAATGGTGATGGCGGTCAAGACTTTCATTCGCTGGTTGAGGACATTATTGGCGATGGTTGAATAGGCGTTATGGATGCTGGTGATGGTCTGGCTGTTGGCGGCGACCATGACGAGTAATTGCTTGACGTGCAGCACCAGATCGCCCAGCGCCTCGAGGTCGCGCACCGTGAACAGACCACGGCGATTGAGCGCCAATTGGCCGAGCACGCTGGCTAAGCCCTCGAGACTTGAATGAAATTCGTTGAGGCTATCTTCGATGGCTACAAACTCGATAAAGTCAGCATTTTTTACCTCATGGCGCGACAGCCGGTGCCGGGCCGCAGCGATATTACCAGCAAGGTCATGGATCTGCTGCTCATACGCAGCCACCACACAAGCGATAGTCGCTGCGAGGAGCGCACCGGGCTTGTCGGTCGTGGTCGTGAGAAACGGCTCAGCGGCTTGCGGCGAGAAATTATTAGCAGGATTAATCGTCACAAACTGGGTTTTCGATACAGCAGCCAGCAGCGGCGCGGTCTTTATAGCGTCGTCCCGAACGAGCGGCAGCCGCACAAAGACGTACTCAATGCCGCCGCTATATTCCATCCGCGGTAGTTCGCGCACATCGGCCGCGTCACGGACGATATTTTCGTCAAGGCCAAACTGCTCGGCGAGTTCGCTTGGGCGCAGCGTGCCGCTGACATGCGCCCAGACGCCACGATGAAACTGATGCGTTCGCCCCAACGAATCACCCATACATCGCCGCTCAAAGTAGCCCACCGTCATGAGAAAATTATACCCCAAAAAATACCACTCTGGCAATTAGCCGCGCAGTCGCTTTTCCCGAACCGGCATTACCATAATCATCGCGACAACCATCAGCCCCGAACTGATCAAAAATACCTGATGCAGCCCATCAGCAAAGGCGTGGAGAATAACATCGGTAAATTCCTCCTGCTGTTGGTTAAACTGCTGTTTTGCCCGGGTCTGGGCCGGTGCTGGCAAGCGCTCAAATCCTTGAGCTGCCGCCTGAGCGATCGTCTCTTTTTGAGCATTTAGCCGTAGCAGCACGTCAGCATTCAATTCGCCGGACAGCATCTGCTGGGCAGCCGGTGAGCGCTGTAAACTCTGAATATATGGCAGCTGATTAGGATCACCGACATGCGCCACAATGCCAGCAGTCAGCACGCCAGAGAACACGGCCGCACCAATTGTCGAACCCAGCCCACGAAATAGCTGCACACTGGAGGTCGCCGCACCGAGGTCTTTTTGCGTAAACTCATTCTGCACCACCAAGGTCAAGATCGGCATCGCCGCCCCCAAGCCCAGCCCGGCCAGCGCCATCACCACTGCCTCATGCCAGTATGGCGACTCAGGCTGCAAGATAGTCAGGGCCGCCACGCTGGCCGCCGTCACGCCAAAGCCACCGACGATCCAGCGCTTATATTTGCCAGTCCGAGCGACAAGCCGGCCAACCGTGATCGAGCTCGTCATAATACCCGCTACCATCGGTAGCAGCATCAGCCCAGCCTGCGAGGCAGTGGCGCCAAACACCTGCTGGTTAAACTGTGTTAGATATAAAATTGCCCCCATAAAGGCCGCGCCAAACAGGCTAGCCGCCGCCATAATCAAACTATATGTCCGATTGGCAAAGAACCGTAGCGGCAGAATCGGCTGTTTGGCTCGCCGCTCAATCACAATAAAGCCCAGCGCCGCCAGTACTGATATCGTCAGCAGCACACCCTGAATCAGCACTAGGCTAACACCACGCTCGATTAGTCCCTTAAAGATCATCTCTGTGTTGTCTACCGCCAGCACCAGTGTCGCCAGAGCAATGGTGATAAACAGCGCGCCGAGGTAATCGGGCTTGTGCGTGCGGTCATGCTTGATCTGCGGGCAGTAGCGAATGATGAGCACGGTAGCGATCACGCCGATCGGCACATTGATCAAGAACGTCCAGCGCCAATCACTGACCATGCCAAATAGCGACACACCATCTGTCAGCCAACCACCGATTAACGGCCCGGCTACTGAACTCATCCCAAAGACCGCACCAAACAGTCCTTGCCATTTACTACGTTCCTTTGGCGGAAAGAGGTCGCCGACAATGGTAAAGGCGTTTGCAGTGATGATACCGCCGCCGATGCCCTGCAGCGCCCGCCACGCAATCAGCCACTCGACTGTCGGCGCCAGGCCGCTCAGTAGCGAGCCGATGGTAAAGATACTCACTCCGGCGAGTAACAGCGGCTTGCGGCCATACATGTCGCTCAACTTACCAGCCAGCGGCACGGTCACCGTGGTGGTCAACATGTAAGCAGTCACGATGAAGCCAAGCGACGAAAAGCTATTAAATTCCTTGACAATCGCCGCCAGCGCCGTCGAGACAATCGTTTGATCCAGCGCCACCAAAAACAGTGCGCTCATCACCGCACTCATGACGATTAATTTATTTCTGATCGATAATTCGTGTAGCATTGTTTGTTACCTTTCATGTTATTCAAGTATCAGTAGCCCATAAATGTAAGAGTTCTCAACTACCCAATATGATTTACACTATGCACCCAAGTGCAATATTTTACGCCGGATGGGCGGTGGGTGTCAAGCCGAGCTGCCGCAAGTGACACCGTGCCGTGAAGTCTATCGACCCAAGCTGTCCTGATACTTACAATGCAAAACAGCCGCAATGATATTCTACGGTAGCGGCCTTACAGCGTCGTATCCTTTTTATAATTTTTCTTAGCCTCTAGCAAGCGGCGATTTTGTTCGGCTTTGTCTTTGATCTCAAAAATTTCAACTGGATACTTTTCATCTAGTTTAGCAATTTTTGCAGCAACCGCTTCGGAAATATTGACATCAAATCGGTCGGCAAATTGAATCGCATAGATAATGATGTCAGCCAGCTCGCTTGCCATATCTTCTTTTGTGCCAATATGCGTGTCGTTCCATTGAAAATATTCAAGCAACTCATTGGCCTCCAACGATAACGAAATTGCTAAACCACGTGAATCCTTCGTCTTATCCCACTGACGAGCACAGACGTGACTCATTACTAACTTTTGTACTTCTTCAAATGTCATGCTGTCTCCTTTATCTATTGTCACGTCTTATAGTGCTACTGATAGCTCAGTCCCAACCCAGCCTCGCCAAAACTCTTACTTGACCAGCCGCAGCCGCTCAACCAGCCAGTCTCTTGGCAAGATCGACAAGAACCAGCCAGCGCGCGGGCCGGAATCTTTGCCGATTAATACGCGATAGATGGTGGTGAATAGTTCCCGCGGCGGCAGCAAACCGCTTTCTTTGTAGATGTAAATCGCTTGATGGAACCAATTGCCGTCAGCTTCGGCTGGCGCCTCGGCAATATCGTCAGCTAGTTGCCGCAGGTATTCTTTTTCTTCTGCTGAAAACTCATCTGGATTTACCTTGTCTGCGAGGCGAAATTTCAGCGATTCAGGTGCCCACTGATCCAGCCACCGACTGACGTAGTCTAGCTCGGTGATAATCACCATCTCTTCCTCATCAACAATGTCCGCATATTCCGCACTACGCCGCAAAATCTCCACCGTTTTTGCTGTGTCGCACAGAGCCGCTTGATATGAAATAACTAGATGCGAAAATGGAACTGAACTAACCGCTGGCTGGTTCAACCCATCAGTACACAAGAATAGCAACCGTTCATCAAGTTCATTTTGCGGATGCTGCCTCATCGCTGCAAAGTCGTCAACCAACCGCACTAGACTATCGGTCTCGTCAAAATACAACCGCTTGGCTGGCGAATATCGAAGGATAAAGTAGCGCACTACCTCAGGTGGCAGCATATCAACAACGTCGTGTGCGTTCACGCCAGTACCCTTGCTGGCGCTCATCTTTTTCGTATCACCAGTGCGATTAATAAATTCATATGGCACTGGTACTGGCGCATCAATATCATAAACTTCACGAGCAATCCGCTTACCAGTATCGTACGAGCCGCCCTTCGTCGCATGATCACGGCCAAACGGCTCAACATCAACGCCGAGTAGCCACCACCGCCCCGGCCAGTCCAGCCGCCAATCCAACTTTACTTGCCCGTCGTCATACCGAACTGTGTGCTCCGAGTCATCATGACTACGATAGGTGATCGTTTTAGCATCGCTATCCATGCTGATGAATCGGCGATTTTTTAGCCGACCATGCTCCATGATCTGAATTGGCGACCACTGATCATCCAGCTGCCGACCCGATACCTCCTGGATGGCCGACTTAGCTTTGTCAATGCGGCTCAGCGAGCGCTCGATGGCCGGCACAAAAAACCCGCTGCGATATTTATCGCTGGCATAGACTACGTCCATGGTGATGCCAATTTTATTAGCACTATCAAGAAATGGCTTCAGGCAAAAATCTCCCCACGAATCATATTGATCATCTGGTGATGGTACCGTACAGAGCGGCATACCCAAGTACTGTTCGTAGTTAGCTGGCAGATTAACTGGCACTTTGCGAAAAGCATCTAAATTATCCGAGACGTGAACATGGCGCGCCCGAATGCCTGCTTGCTTCAGCGCCCGCACTACGGCGTCAGCGATAACGATTTCGCGCAAATGCCCCACATGATACACGCCCGATGGCGATGCACCTGAGGAAACGAGCACCTCTTTATCCATATTTCGAAACTGATCGACAATATCATCAAGCCACTTCATATGTGTTATTATACATCATGAAAATATTATTCTGCACATTAGCCCAACCATTCGCCTTATGAATATTCAAAAAGCAGTTATCTTATTCGAGAAGATCCGCGACTTACCATACGGAACAAGTGGTAATAATGGAATGTGGTCATGCTACCAAAAATGCGTGTATTTACAGCGAGAATTACAAAAAGTTGACATAGCAAGCCAGTTGTTGATTGGCGTATTTAATTGGCAGGATTTACCAATACCTGATCGTATTCTTAAACTACGTCAATGTCGAAACGAGAGACACGCTATACTTCGTGTATTTATTAATGGATCGGCCTGCGACATTGATCCATCAATTGATAACAAACTTGTATCAATTTTACCAATAGCTCAATGGGATGGAATTTCGAGTACGATAACTATGGCACCGCTCAAACATCTGCGAATCTACCAACCACATTCCCTACACGAGCGTATTTCATCGCGATTGCGACATCAATTCTTCGGTTGTAATCCTGAGAAGTTTTACACTGAACTCGATTCGTGGCTAACAGCACATAGAATTAAGTCTGGATTAACAAGACAAGAGCAGGAGCGGTAGCTACCCTACCGTCAACTCTCAAATTTCATTCCCACCGAAACAGCTTGATCGCGGCGATGTAAATAACGAGAGTCCAGGCGGCGACAGCACCGATTTGCGGCAGGGCCTCGATGAAGCTGGCATGCTCAGTCATGATCAAACGGAAACCATCAGTAATCGGCGTCATCGGGATAAACTGGGCGGCACCGCGTAACCACTCTGGGAACATGTACAGCGGGAAGAATGCACCAGACAAGAACATCATCGGGAAAGACAGTAAGTTGCTCAGCGGTGCGGACTGATTTTCGTTCTTTGCCCAGCCGCCGATCAACAGGCCCAAGCCTACCATCATAAAGGCCGCCAGCACCGCCATAAGGACAAAGAGCCCCCAATCGCCGCGCATATTAAATTGGAACATCAACATGCCAACGACAACCATCATAGTTAGGCTAAGCAGCGAAATAATCGTGTAGTGAATCGCCATAGAAATAATCAGCTGACCCGAGGTAAACGGCGCCGCACGCAGTCGGCGGTAGGAGCCACGCTGCTTTTCGGCCGGCATCTGGTTGGCTAGACCAAAGATGCCCATACTCATTAAACTAAATGCCAACAGTCCAGTGAATGTATAGTCAAATGGCTTCAACCGCTCGTCGCCGACCGCTTTGCCCGCAGCCTTGAGCGGTGCCTCTGGCTGGCCCAAATGCTTATTTATTTCATTGGCAATCTGATTCATCACCGCCGTTAAGGCGCTACCAGTTTGCTCGGAACCTTTGGCGTACAGAACGTTGATTGTGCCAGTCGGGCGAGCATCTCTGCCCTCACCCTTCACTTCGCCAAAATCGCTCGGCAGTTCAATGATACCGTTCAGTTCCGAACGCTTCATCTTCTCACGGGCCTCATCCATATCCTTGACATCTTTGATTTTAAGAATCGAGTCTTTGGCGTTTTCTTTAGCACCTTTGACAAAGTTTTTAGCAAATTCTGTCTGCGAATTATTGATAATCGCAATGTCAAAGCTGGTCGATTGATTATTAAAAATCGAACCGAATACCAACAAGAAGATGAGCGGAAACAGGAAGGTAAAGAACAGCGACATTTTATCGCGGACGAAACGTTTTTGCTGGGCGCGTACTTGCCCGAATACACCAGTCCAATATTTTTTCATACTAATCCCGAATCGCCTTTCCTGTTAAGTCAATAAATACGTCCTCCAAATTGGCCTGCTCGACAACTTGCTTTTTCTTGAAACCGCGCGCCAGTAGCTGCTTGATCAGATTATGCGGCGTATCAATGGTGATGATCTTGCCATTATCCATAATCGCCAAACGGTCGCACAGCAGCTCGGCCTCGTCCATGTAATGAGTCGTCAGCACGATAGTAATACCTTCATCGCGAATCTCTTTGATCAAATCCCAGAGATTGCGGCGAGCCTGCGGGTCGAGGCCAGTGGTCGGCTCGTCGAGGAACAGCACCGTCGGATTGTTAACCAGCGTCGACGCGATGGCGAAGCGCTGCTTTTGCCCGCCTGAGAGCTGCTCGACATAGCTTTTGGCTTTGTCGGTCAATTGCACCTTGGCCAGCAGCGCGTCGGCGTCGACCGTTTGTCCGTACAGGCTGGCAAACATTTTCAATTGTTCGCGCAAAGTCAGCTTGTCATAAAACATCGTCGATTGCAGCTGGATGCCGATGATGTTTTTAATGTGCTTCGGCTCCTTAGCAACATCAATTCCGTCGATGATCGCCGTGCCGCCATCAATCGCCCTCAGTGCCTCGAGCATCTCTAGCGTCGTCGTCTTACCAGCACCATTTGGCCCGAGGATGCCAAAGATCTCGCCTTTCTGGACCTCAAACGACACGCTATCGACGACATTCTTGCCATCGTACGTCTTGACGAGTTGGTCAACTGTTATGATTGGTTCGGGTTGAGCCATACAAACTCCTTTCCGCGCTCTGTTTTAGCACCGCATACCTTAGCGATAGAATGACTCCCTGCCAGCCTATCTTTAGTTAGTCATTATAACACTCTGCGTGAGGTATGCAACCCGGGAGGACTAGCCAAGCCGACACGATACCGTTATACTAACCATATGCCGAAGAAGCCCCACCTCTCCATCACGCGGCCGCGCAGTCGCCTCAAGAAACGGTACGTATTTGCACTGGTGCTGATACCATTAATCGCTGTTTGTATCAGTCTCGGTGCGCTGTATTGGCCAAAAATTACTCATAAACTTCACTCGCTGAGGGTGGCCGGCAGCATTGATCCATCGCGCGGCGAGGCGACATTCCCGCAGATTGATACCACAAATTTACATCCGACCCGGCAAAAAATTATCAGCCTAGCCAAAACCGAATTCGAAGCACAATCCGCCGGCACCAAGTTCAGCCAAGGCGTCCGTGAAGCGTGGTGCGCCGATTTTGTGAGCTGGATCATGCAGCAGGCGGGCGCGCCGCTAAAGAATCCGCACACTGGCGGCTGACGCATCCCAGGAACGTTTACCTTGCGCGAATATTACGAAGCGGTCGGTCGATTCAAGCCCGCAGGCTCTGGCTATCAACCGCGTCCCGGCGACGTGGCAATTTACCGCAATTCACCGGTGTTTGGCGACCATACGAATATCGTCCTCAAAAATAACGACGGCGTTCTAACCACTGTTGGCGGTAACGAGATGAACCGCATCCGCGTGTTCGTCAACCGCGATAAGCGCTACGATGGACTGTTGGGGTATGGCGTACTGGCAGAATAAGGCAGAATAAGCCTGGCCCGTCTGGTGCGGGATCGCCCACGCCTAACCGAGTCGCCGCATTACGCCGCGTGACTTGCCGCTAGCAGAAACACCACCAATGCATCGGGCTGCTGCTCAGCCAGCCACGTCACCGCATCAATGATGGCGTCCTTGTTCTTGCCACCATTTTTGAGCTCCTCGAGGAGGCGCTTGACCGTCCGCTGCGTCTGGCCATCATACCGATCGAGGCGCATTGCCTGAGTGACTTGCTTGACCTGCTCGTCGCTGAGAGCAACGTAAGGCGAGACCACTTCGTGAGCATGCTTGGGACTACGCTTGGCGGCTTCGGCTTTGCGTTGGAGGTTTTCGAGGCCTTCAATCGTTGCCCGCATCAAGGCCTCCGCTTCGTCCATGCCGCGCTGATAGGCCTGAGCAAATTCCTCAGAATTATCCCCACCCTCGGAAACGATCGCCGGCAAAAACTCGATCCGCATCACTCGGTGCATATAGGCGTCGCCCATTTCCTCGCCAGTCGCCATCACCTCACTCCACCAAGCAACAAACCGCGAATTCTCAGGATCGTGCAGCTCGCGCATAGCCGGCAGCTGCGCTAATTTATCCTTAAAAAAGTGAATTAGTTTCTTGATGTCCATGTTGCTTTATTATACCTAAAAACAATGGTAAGCACAAGCGCCATCCCGCCGAGGATCTCAGCGCCGCTTCAAAAAATAATAGCCAATCGCCAGTGCTGCCAGCGCACTGCCGCCGATAACCACCCAAAAGGTCACCGGACTCTCCGCGGCCGGCAAGGGCACATTCATGCCATACAGCCCGGCCACCATGGTTGGAATAGTCAGCGCCACCGTGATCACCGTCAGCAGCCGAATCGTCTCATTCAGGCGGGTGTCCATCACCGCCCGGTAGCTATCACGCACATTGGTGATGGTTCGCAGCAGCGATTTACAACGGCTAATTACCTGTTCAAGGTCGATGGAAATATCTTCGACGTCATCCTTGTCGTCATCCTTGAGTCGCAAACTGCGATTGGCAATCAGCCGCTCAATCGCCCAGTTCATCGGCAGCAAGGCATCCAGGTAGTCATTTAACTTGCGCTCATATTCAGTCAAGGTGACGATATCACGCGCCCGCAAGGTATGAATATCGTCAGTCGCCGCCCGCATCTGACGATTGATCGTCGCCACCCGCCGCTGGTACTGACTTGATACCGCCTCAATCATCGCCACCACCAGTTCAATCCGCCGCGATGTCCGCACCCGCGTCTTATCGATAAACGGCTGCCACAGCCGACCCAGACTATCGCGCGACAATGTCACCACATACTCCTTGTGGATGCCGAACAAAATTGGCGTGGTAAAATCATTAAAATCATCGTCCGTATCCGGTAGCCGGGCGATCAAGTACGTCCACTCATCATCAAACTCAATACGCGGCACCTCGTGCGGGTCGAGCGCGTCACTAATCATATCCTCGTCCATTCCCAGCGTCAGCAACTCGGATACTTCCTGCTCGGTCGGTCGCTCGCAGCGCAGCCAACTGCCGCTACGCAATGTCTGAATCGGCGCAATTGCTTCACCTGTTGAATGCAGATATTCTATCATGTACTCAGTATAGCTCATTTGAAATATTTTGGTACCGGTTAGATGACAATAAGCTTGCGGAGACCATCATCAAAAACCACCAGCCGAGCTGTCCGACTGGTGGTTTTGAATGTTTATTTATATGAGAGCTAACTCTTGATGCGCGTACCGGCGACACCATTGATGGCATCAGCGGTTTTTTCGAGCGAGGTGATAATCGCCGTGCGCCCCGAAGCACCAGCCACAAAACTCAGTGCCGCTTGGGTCTTCGGTAGCATTGAGCCGGCCGCAAACTGCCCAGCATCAATGTGCTGCTGCAGCTCCTCGGCCGATACCTCGCCAAGCGCCTGCTCTGTTGGCTGGCCAAAGTTGATCTTGGCCGCATCAACCGACGTCAGGATTAGCAGCGTATCGGCCTCCAGCATATCCGCTAGCTTGGCCGCGCCAAAATCTTTATCAATTACCGCAGCTACGCCGCTCAGTTGGCCCGATGCATCACGTAGCACCGGAATGCCGCCGCCGCCAGTCGAGACCACCAACACACCGGCGTCAACCAGCGCCTTGATGACGGGAGCCTCGACAATTTCCTGAGGCTTCGGTGACGGCACCACGCGCCGCCAGCCACGACCCGAGTCCTCACGTACTGTATAACCACGCTCGGCCTGCACTTTTTTGGCCTCTTCTTCTGAATAGAATGGCCCGATCGGCTTGGTCGGATTTTGAAATGCTGGATCAGCCTGATCAACCACCGTCTGAGTAACGATACTCACTGCATACTTATCATGCACACCGCGAGTTGCCAGCGCATCGTGCATCGCCTGCTGCAGCCAAAAGCCGATCAGCCCCTGACTCATCGCACCAGAATCTTCTAGCGGCAAGCTCGGCACCGCTTCGGTGTTAATCGCTTCCTCATGCAGAACGATGTTACCAACCTGCGGGCCATTGCCATGGACGATGGCTACGCGGTGTCCGGCTTGAATCAGCGGTAGGAGCTGGGCGATTGTCTCGTCAGCCACTCGCTGCTGCGCCTGGGACGAAGCCTCGCCCTGACGTTGCAGGGCATTGCCTCCAAGCGCGACGACAATGGTTCGTGCCATAAATTACAACACTCCAAACACTGCAATAGTGCCCATGCAGATTATCGCAAACACAACTATAATCGGCAGCGTTCTCAGCAGGTATTTACGGTACGACACGCCAGCTAGGGCCAAACCGCCCATCAACGAAGCAATCGTCGGCGCTATCAAGTTGACCAAACCAACAGCCGTCGTATAACCGGCCACGATCATATCCTTGCCTGCGCCAACCAGGTCAGCAATCGGCGCTAAAATTGGCATGGTTGCTGCAGCTAGACCGGACGATGAAGGAATCAATACGCTCATTGGCAGATAGAATATGAACGCCAAAATACCAATAACACTGCTACCCGCCGATTTCAGTAGGTCTTCGCCCCAGTGAATGACTGTATCTTGAATAGCACCATTATTCATCACCACCGACACACCTGTTGCCACCGCAATAATCAATGCTACTGGGAGCAGATCGCCAATACCTTTTATAAAGGTATCAACCAACGCTATGTTCTGCTTTCTGAATTCTTTTCGGTAAATAAAACCAACCAAAATTGCCGACAGCAAGAACAGAACTGATATCTCACTAAAATACCAATTGCCGAGCGCTACATTATGACTTGCTCCCATCAGCGCACCGAAGACCGGCAGGCTAGCAAGCCATGCATGAAAATCGCTAAAGATTTTGATGCCAAAATCTTCCCATGGAATCAGCGACAGAACCATTATCAGAAAGCTTAGTCCAAAGACTGCCATAATCGCTTTACGCGTACCGGTAAACTTTGGCACATTATTCATGTCCAAAGTAGTTGCAACGGTTGGTTTTGTGCGATCATCTTTGGCATATTTGCCAGATTTAACCTTTGCGGCGTAGCGCATGGTGAAAATAATTGCCGCAATCAAACTTAGCCCAAGCACTGTAAATTGAATTGGGAAAATATTAGCCAGTGGCATATCGGCAGTGCGGGCAGCAATACCGGTTGAGAACGGGTTAATCGTCGAACCAATTAAACCAGCGCCCGAACCTAGCACAATCACCAAAACAGCTGTCATCGCGTTGTAGCCAGCAGCAATCATGATCGGGATAATGAGCGCATAAAACGCCACTGTTTCCTCTTGCATGCCGTAGGTGGTACCACCGATAGCAAAAAATATCATCAAGATAGGAATCAGCCACTTTTCCTTGCCTTTCATTTTCAAAAGCATAGATCCCAGCATGGCGTCCAGCGCGCCAGTTTTCATCACTACGCCCAAGAAACCACCAAGGATCATCACAAAGATGATCACATCAAGTTTCTCGGCCATGCCCTTAACTGGAGCAGTAACAACATCCCATGCACCCTGACGAACATCGCCTGTTACGGTCTCCTTCCCGTTTTCGCCTTTCTCAGTTTTGACCTTTTCCGACTCTTTGTATGTACCAGACACGCGAATCGTCTTTGACGGATTGTCTGGGTCTTTCTTAGTCTCATAAGAGCCCGACGGGATCACCCACGTCAGTCCGGCCATTATAATAATGACTAAGAACAGTCCTGCGAATGCTGACGGCGAGCGCAGAAGCTTTTTCTTTACTTTTTTCATTTTTTCTACCATGTCCGGAGCCTCCTTTACTCCTGTATTAGACATCTACAGCGTCAAAGCGATAACCGCCTTGATGGTATGCATACGATTTTCCGCCTGGTCAAAGACGATCGAATTCGGCGAACGGAAGACGTCATCCGTCACCTCCATCGCCTCTAGCCCGAAATCGTCCCTGATGTGCTGGCCGGTCGTGGTCAACGCATCATGAAAGGCCGGCAAGCAGTGCATGAACTTGACTTCAGGATTGCCGGTGAGGTTCAGCATGTCGCGATTAACCTGGAAGTGACGCAGCTGATTGATGCGCTCGGCGAACTTATCCTCTTCGCCCATCGACACCCAGACATCGGTGTAAACGACATCGGCACCGCGCAGGGCTTCCTCAAAATTATCAGTGATAGTAATCCGCCCGTGGTTCTGGTGCGCTAGCTCATGCGCGTGATGGACGAGGCCCTCCTCAGGGAACAATTCACGCGGCGCTAAAATCCGAAAGTCCAGTCCCATAATTGCCGAGCCGAGCAGCAAACTATTCGCCATATTGTTGCGGCCGTCGCCGACAAACACCAGCTTGACGCCGTGCAGCCGACCAAGGTGCTCCTCGATAGTCATAAAATCGGCTAGAATCTGCGTTGGATGGAACTTATCAGTCAATCCATTCCATACTGGCACGCCGGCGTGCTTCGCTAGATCTTCTACCGTTTTGTGTGCAAAACCGCGGAACTCAATACCGTCAAACATCCGGCCCAGCACCTTGGCGGTGTCCTCGACCGTCTCTTTCTTGCCAAGCTGAATATCGTCCTTGCCAAGATATTCCGGCGCGATACCGAGGTCGTTAGCCGCCACCGTAAAGGCGCAGCGCGTCCTGGTTGAGGTTTTTTCAAACAATAGCGCAATATTCTTGCCCTCATGAATCCGATGCGGCGTACCAGCGTACTTCATCCGCTTATACTCATTCGCCGTCGTTAGTAGCAACCGAATGTCACCCGCGGTAAAATCACCCAGTGTCAAAAATGATCGCCCTTTCAAACTTTGTGCCATTATACATCCTCCCGTACTAGCGGCATACTCATACAGCGCGGACCGCCGCGGCCGCGACCAAGCTCAGCACCGCTGACTTCAATAACTTCAACGCCGTGCTCGCGCAGTTTTTGGTTGGTGACGTAGTTGCGGTCATACGTCACCACCACGCCCGGCGCAATCGCCAAGGTATTGGAGCCGTCGTTCCACTGCTCGCGGGCTGCTGCGATCGGATCGCCGCCGCCACATTCGATCAGGGTAACGCTCGGTAGGCCCAAGGCTACTCGCAAGACATGCTCGAGATCCGTCTCATGCGTAATGCGCGGGAACGGCTGACCCTCAACCTTTTCCAATACGAAACAATTCATCTTGCCGCCACGATCGCGGATTTCTGGATGAATGGTAAACTTGTCCCGATCAATCATAGTAAATACCGTGTCCAGGTGCATGAAGGCGTGCGACTTTGGAATCTCCATGGCAACGACTTTCTTAAAGCCAGAGCCAGCAAACAGTTTCGTCGCCATCTTTTCAATCGCCTCAGCCGTGGTGCGCTCCGATACGCCGATGGCCATCACTTCACTGCTCAATACCAGCTCATCGCCACCTTCGATTGAGAACTTTTCGTGACGATCATACCACACCGGCACATTCTTATTAGCAAACCGCGGATGATGATCAATGATGTAGCGCATGAACAGCGACTCACGGCGACGCGCTGGCCAGTGCATCTTGTTGATCGTCAGACCATGACCGATGGTCGCAGCTGGGTCGCGGGTAAAGTATAGATTTGGCATTGGATCGAGATAGAATGGATAGTGATTTTTCTCAATCATATTATGCAATTGCTGGTGCTGGTCTGGCGGCAGCGTGATCTCATCCTTGCGCACACCAGCCATAATTTTACGCACCATCGCGTTCGTCGGTAGATCCAGCAGGAACTGGCGCAGCACCCTGGTGACGCGGCGTGACCCTTGCTTCGAATTTGCCAACATTTCATCAACAAACTGCTCACGTAGTTGATCAGTATATAGCGCTTCGGTCACCAGCTGATCGAGATACAACACCTCGACACCGTGATCACGCAGCACCCCAGCAAACGCATCATGCTCCTTTTGGGCGACCTGCAAATACGGAATGTCGTCAAACAGCAGATCAGTCAAGTAGTCTGGTGTTAAGTTTTCTAATTCTTCGCCCGGACGATGCAACAGCACCGCCTTGAGTCGGCCAATTTCTGATGTAATATGTAATGGATCCATACCCCCATCCCCTTTTTGTTTATGGTTATACTAACAATATAGCATATACCGACCAGAACGCAAGCGTCATCCAGAGGCTAGCTCACCGCCGAATGATGGCTAACGACGACTCGACTGTCAGCCGAGCCGGGTGGCGCCTCAGCCACTCATCGACCGCCCGCGCGGCGCCCGGCAAGGCTTCATTGGCATAGTCATCAACGATGATAGTCGCCGTTTTCTGAAACTTGCCGTCGCACAGGCGAAATGAATCGGCAATTGATTCATAAAAATCGCCGTCAAAAAACGCAAAACTGATACTTTCCGGCACGTCCTCAGGAGTGAAATCAGCAAACCAGCCTTTGTGAATAATTGGCAGTTTCAAGCCAGCCTTTTTAAAATTCTGGATGAAGGTTTTGCGCGGCGCCAACAATTCGCCAGCTTTGAACTGCTCGCCGGCAGCGCTGTTGTCTGCTTGAGTTTTTTCTGGTAGGCCAGCAAACGAATCGTAAACATGAAACTCACCAGCAAAATTATAGGCGTCCAATAGCCGCCGAATGAACAAACTAGTTGTGCCGACATAACAACCAAACTCCACAACGTTACCAGTCGCGCCGCTTCGTAGCACCGTCTCCAGCTCCCGCAGCAAAACGCCGAGTTCTTTGGCGTCAACTTGATTGGAAATGATGGGATATTTGGCGAGGAGTCGGTCGGTGATCATTACTACTATTAGTATACCAGTTTCTCTTCATGCTAAAATCATAGTATGAAAATTGCTAGTCCTGCGTTCGCCGAAAACGCTAAAATACCAAAAGTTTACTCCAAGCTCGGCGGCAACCAACGCCCGCCGCTCGAGATCAGCGACGTGCCAACAGACGCCAAAAGTCTGGTAGTTGTCTGCCATGACCCTGATGCGCCTGGGCGCGATGGATTTTATCATTGGACGGTTTGGAATTTGCCGAGCAAAACCACTGAAATTACTAGCGAGTCACTGTCCCTAGGCGCCGTCGAAGGGGTTACCAGTTGGGGCCGTCCTGGTTGGGGCGGGCCGCAGCCGCCGTTTGGCACACACCGCTATCAATTTTACGTGTACGCGCTGAACACGACACTGGACTTACCAAGCGACACCAAACCAAAAGAGCTCATCGCTGCCCTCACGCCGCACACCATCGACCAAGCTATGCTGACTGGAAAATTTGGCGTGTTGGATATTTTGCGGCGGAGCTCGTGATTTAATTGTTCTAGAGATAATTTATTGAACACTAAATAGTATAAAAAGTTAACACAAACAAGTTGTATTGAGATGCTCTATTATATTACGTGCATGAAACTCAATAAATGCTGGCGGCAAAGCATTTCCAATCATCGTAGCAACACCAGCTTTGCCCGATCTGAACGAAAACTTATAATTAACAGGGAATGTCTGCAAAAGCGCTGCCTCTCGAAGTGTAATAACACGATCTTCCTCTGGATGTAAAAATCGACCCTTTGACGGGTTATTACATCCTCCCGTAATAGTCGGTGCAGGCTTATCCCACGCCATACGACCATAGACATCCTTAAATCCATTCGTTCGTTTATGACATTCAAGTTGATATTCTTCACTGAGATCGGTACGACTACCGCCGTCTTTTGGAATCATAGTAATAAGTCTTTTCACTTTTTCAGTAGGATTACTCAAGGCATCATGCAGTGGATCATTACTCAACCCAGCAATTGGCAGAAGTGATATAGCGTCGCGAACAGTTACTACTTTATCTTCGTCAACTTCTTGCTTTACAACTTTTATATTATCAAGTCGAGAAGCTAGCATAATCATACGCCTACGACCCTGGGGGACTCCATAGTTAGACATCTTTAATACCTTATGGTCGACGTGATAACCAATATTTTTAAGCTCTTCAATTAATCTTTTTAATCGAACATCCTTATTGAGTGCTGGTACATTCTCCATCATGATAGTCTTTGGCTGAAGCGCTGTCGCAAAACGAAACACCTCATAGATAAGCTCGTTTCTCGGGTCATTTCTTTGACCTCTATTGCGAGTACCTATCGTTGAGTAGCCCTGACACGGCGGACAGCCAGCTAGCAAATCTAATTCTCCACTCATTAAGCCGAGCTCTTCCATATATTTAATCGGGTCCACCTTTGTAATATCACTAACCTTGAGATTAACCCTTGGGTGGTTCATTTGATAACTTTCGGCGTAGGTTGGCACACTTTCAATGGCGCCAATAACATTAAAACCAGCCTGCTTTAAGCCTTGCGTTAATCCACCAGCCCCACTGAAAAGATCAATTGCTGTTCGTTTTTTCACTCTTCATCCACCTTTCGTTTTGAACTGATGAAATTACTACAACTATTGTATCTATTATCGAAAATTTTGTGTAGTCTTTGGCGTTTTAATCTTTATCGAGTACTATGTCATGTAGACCAGAGTCGTAATAGTAGTTGACAATTTCGCCGTTACTAATCAATTCAATCACTCTATCTAACACATCCAGCGGTACAATATACCACTCATTTGGTGTGTAGTTAGTACCATCTGGTAATTTCAGTGATATATTTAGTCTTACCTCGGCAAAGAAATGATGGATAAGGTGTTCTAATTTTTGAGTATTCATATTGAGGCACTTGTATCTAGCGACCGTTTCTACTGGCGCATTGAGATAGGTTGGATCATTTTGCGCATTCTTTATCCGATTTTCGACAGAGCCAGTAGTATAACCTATTTTATAGAGGTTTTGTAGGTTTTGCACTTGAGGTTCTTCACTGAGTGATCTTAGGATATAAATATAACCAGTCACTTGGTCATTGTTCGTCTCATCACTCCACTCCAAATCTGTTTGATAATTAGCGGGTACGATTCTCGCACCTTCTTTTGCTCGATAGAGCGTTCGTGCAAATGAACGAAGTAGAATATTAGACTCTGTGCCATTTTCATATATAACACGCAAGCGCGCGTTAACTTTGCCATTAACCTTGAAGTTATTGTCACGACTTTCGACATACGCCAGCCGACCATTAAATACAAAATATCTGCCTGGCAATATCTGATATTCACTGCTGATACTACTACGCAATAGTTCACCAGATATTAACCCAGAATGAACATCCTTAAACCCTTGCTCGTATTTAGCAAAGTCTCTACTTTTACGTGCCCGCGCTATATTTTCAGCTTTCTTAATATTAGCTGGAACATTACGCATAGTTAATATACCAGTTTGGTCATTAAGTAAACCAAACCTGTCACCAGCAAATATCTCATCTAGAGTTTCGGGGGCTGGCACTGGCTTTAATAGCCCATGGATATCTAGACCCTCTAGTATCTTAGTTTTATCATCGTCCAAAATTAAAGCACGAAGCCGAACACCAAGTTTGCGCTCATATACGTCAGTGGTACTCACTTCTGGGATACGACCATATTCAGCATAGAAGTCGTTGATCTCTAGAAATGCATCAGCCAATCTATCATCAGGAGTGGACGCCTGTGTTTGCGGACTGATTTTAAGTAAATCGTGTTCGTCACTATCAAAAATCCTTCTAAGCCTATCAGACATTACTACCTCCTGAAGCTATATCTTCACGTTTTTTGCGCTGTAAATAGGACAATACTTCGGCCATGCGCTTTTCTTGCTCATTTCGCGAATTAATATCTGGTTTACGGCCATGCAATTCATAGAATAAGTTGATTTTTGGCCAAAGCAATTCTGCTTCTTCTTCAGTTACATCAATTCGTGTTGCAGCGATAGCTTCTTGAATAACACGCAATACCTGAGTGGTTACAGATTTAGACAGAATCTCAAATGCTTTCTGGAACGGATTTACCGAGTCAATAAGATCAATGTTGATTTCATCAATATTGACGAACTTATCAGCCATCTTGATAAAACGCCGATCGCCCACCTCTTTTGTCTCACCATTCTTAATTACTGAATCGACCACAACTTGCTGGCGAAGCTCTTCTATCTGTGTTTCGGTTAAATCCGGGTATCGTTCACGGATGATCTTTGGGATTAACACCTTGTTGGTAACCTGTGGATCAAGATTAGTAGCAGAGGCCTTAATGATGATTTCATCCTGTAATATATTAGCCTTTAAGTCGTTAAGGTCGGTTTCGATAATTTGTTTTACTCGATCGCTGCTTGGCTCCTTGAATCCACGAATACTGATAATCCCCTTAGGACGGGTTGAAGCATCATCGCCAGTCGTCTTTGTCTTGAACTTAAAATTTGGTGCGAGTACCTGCTCCATGAGTAATGATCCCGTGATAGCCTTTAGCATATTATTAACAGATAGCTTCACTTCATCAGTAGTAGCCTCGGGTTCAGTAATTAGGTTAGTAAACTGAGCCTGCGTTTTATTGGAACTATCACGTGTACAACGACCAATAATTTGGATAATCTCTGTCAGTGATGCACGATAACCAATAGTTAGAGCATGTTCACAGAAAGGCCAATCAAAACCTTCTTTAGCCATACCTAGAGCAATAATAATGTCGACAGCGCCTATATCCTCCTTAGCGACTTGACTCAGGTAAGTTAAGGTTTTCGCACGCTTTATTTGGTCAGTATCATCCACAAGATCAGCAGCCTTGATGATCTTACCATCCTCATGTCGCTTAACGTGGATAATGCCCGTATCATCGTCTTGATAAACCACCTCGCCAATAACACTAAGGATCTGACCAACTTCCTCTATTTTATCCTTAGTCGATTCACCGCTATTAACATTTGGTATGTGTATAATAGTTTTTTTATCAGTGTTAAGCACTTCATGAATAGCTGAAGTGTATTGGCCTTGATAAAAATGGTAACCAATACCTAGTGATTTCAAATACTCATAACCATTTAGTTGATCATAATAATTAAATGTCACTGGTGAGAACTTAGCTTCGTCTTCTGGCAGTAGAATAGGTACGGCATCACCGCGGAAATATGAACCAGTCATGGCGATAATATGTATATCACTACCACTCATAACATCTCGGAGTAGACTACCAAGCCGGCTAGAGCCAACATCTGATGATACATGATGAAACTCATCAATTGCTAATACACAACCATTGAATGCGTCTGGCGACAAAGCTTCAAAAGCAAGCCTCAGCGTAGCGTGCGTACAGATAAGGATAGGATCATTACTATTCATAAATGCCACAAATGCTTCAACTTTGCTTTTTTCAGCACCAGGAGTGCACAGATTATTCTTATCGTCAACTTCCCAATTAGCAAAAAAGCCATGTGACTTCAGATCAGTTGTCTCAAAAGAAGCACCTATAGAGCGTTCTGGTACTGATACGATGATCTTGCGACGATTTTGATTGAATAGCTTATCTAGACCAACAAACATCAAGGCACGAGATTTACCAGATGCTGGAGGCGCCTTTATGAGTAGATATTTAGAGTGACGTTGCTCATACACACGCCGTTGCATTTCGCGCATACCCATGCTGTTAGTGCAGACACTATTGCCAGTCTGATTATATTCAATACTAATAACATTTACTGGCCGTTTTTTGGTGTTCATGCAGACCTCTCTTTTGATGTTATAGTTTCATATAAGTTAAATATGTATGCAAGGCGTTCCTCGTCACTTTCGAATGGTTTCTTGCGGTAGATTTTATCCACGACGCCATCAAGCGCCTGATGTGCAAGACGCAAATCATCGGGCATTTTATCTGGGTCGTACATTTCGGCAATAGTCTTTTCTGGATGATTCTCGCGAGCATCCAGAACAGCAAATGATTTTTCTTCGATATTAGCCTTTTCTATATCGGTCAATACTGGAACTGGAAAGTTGTTGTATACGATAGCAGAAGAATATCGAAAATCTGTTTTAAGTCGACCAGCTACTGCGCGTACCCACATCATATGCATGCGACTTGAGAGCAGCCCAAAAATGTATGGCTCAGCATCATAAACAGCGTTAGCGGCATCAGATATGACAGTGTCTTTGCTTAGATAGCCTATCGGCAAATACTCACGACGCTCTGAAGAAACACGAGGGACGATTATTGAGCTGGTCGGTTTATAACTAATTTGTACAAAACGGTATGGTCGATTGGCGTAGTCACGGGTGCTTTTAGCATTACTTCCAGCTCTGTTGTTAGCTACTTTCTCTAACCTTTGTTTGATGCCAGGTATCATACTTGCTGAGTCGTACTGATCACTCGTAATCCATAGACAGTATCGGTCTATGCCGCGAATATACTCTGCAGCTCCAAGATATTTCTTGATATATTTTGCGGACTCCTTTGACTCTGATAGTAGTATTCTGCGGTCGGCTGGCGACAATACTAAGAATCCACCGTCTCTTGGCATAGAACCAAACACCATATCTGGTAGATTAGATATGGAGTGATTTCGCCGATTGATAAACAAATCTGATCGACCAGCAGCAAGATATCCGTTGATATTATCTACCTGAGTCTGGACCCCTTCAGTAAATATATACTTAGGTTTTGTACTTGGATTGCGTAAACTCACAACGCATACTGTTACCCCCGCGTTATGCTTGGCATTATTTTCCCATTTGAATGAAGTGTACGCAAAACCAATTTCTACACCATACTCAAAAATCTTTGGAAACATGAGCCCTACATGTTCACCTTGTGTCACAGAGTTAGTGGCGACAAATGCTAATTGAGCATTTGAGCCAGCAATATATCGAGCACCCTTAATAAACCATAACGCAATGTAATCAAGATTTTTGGAGTATGGCTCGTCATAAAACACATATTCATAATCTCGTTTTTGGGTAGAATTTTGTAATTTTGCACCAACATAAGGTGGATTGCCAATAATATACACTTCATCATTGGCACTATTTGGACACACGTCTTGCCAATCAATTCGGGCCGCATTACCGTGTATGATACTTCCAGTTTCTTTCAGGGGTATGAGAGGCAAGTCGATGCCAAACTTTTCAGTAAACTCCATATTCATCTGGTGCTTAGCAAGCCAAAGTGAAAGGATTGCAACCTCGTGAGCGAAATCGTCAATCTCAATACCATAAAAATTTTCAATATCTACACGAGAGCCAAGCAGAGCCTGCTGCATCATACCTGTTAGCTCACCCTTCCGTTCAAGAATAGCATGCTCAAGTTTGCGTAATTCTTTGTAGGCGATAACCAAGAAATTGCCAGAACCACAGGCTGGGTCAAACACTTTTATGCTACCGATCCTCTCCAGTAGCCGCTCCAGCCTCTTATTGTCGTTAAATACTCTATCAAACTCTTCTTTTAATTCATCGAGAAATAATGGCTCAATTGTTTTCATGATATTAGGCACACTAGTATAATGCTGACCCAGACCAACCCGTTTTCCTGGGCGGATAACTGCCTGAAACATACTACCAAATATGTCAGGATTAATATCGCTCCAATCGAGCTTGCTCGAAGCTTCAATTAGCAGATCACGAGCCTGCTTATTAAACTGTGGTATCACAGCAAAGTCTTTGGAAAACAACCGACCGTTTACATACGGGAATGCCGCTAAATAAGCTGGGTAGACTGATTTATCCTCATCGTCTAATGCCTCAAATAACACCAGTAAAAACTCATGCATGTCAGAGCCGTCTTCTTGTGTGTACGATCCAACAGCATCAACAAATTGGTTCTTTTGGAATATTCCAGTATCCTCTGCAAAGAAACAGAATAGTAAACGGGTAAAAAATATCGTAAGGTTATGCCACTCATCGGCAGTCTTGTAATTGTTATGGGCAACGAGTATATCAAAAAGTTTTGCCATCTTCTCGGCAGCCCTAACATCGGCATGGTTATCAGCGATAAACTGTGTTTTCTCCATTCCCGCCCAGGGCAGAAAATATGTGTAGTGCTTGTCAATTTCCTGAAGCTCAATATCGAGTGGCTCGCTTGTCTTAGTGTCTATTGCAAGGAGTTTTTTATAGTTAGTAACAATAATAAACCTAATACTATAGCGAACGATAGAGGGGCTAGTCTTTAGGTCGTCAACGACCGCATATAATTCATTGTCCGAAACGTCCACGGGTTTAAAATAGACAACTCCCTTCTGAGCGATCTCGTTAACCCTATCTTCAGCAACATTGAGCTGACCATTGCGTAGACGTGTAATGTTGGCTGGTGCTCGACCGTAGGCAGCTAGCAAATCAAATATAAAATCTTTGTTGTAGGTCAACTTATCACCAAGAGGTTTTACATTATTCTCAACATCTTTTAGTGTTATACGCATAATTCACAATATATTATATCTCAAATTACTTTACTAGGGCGCAACCGTATCACAATCCTTTTTTAGTTAACTTTGGTTGATTGATTTGTTCTTAGCTTACAATGAACTTAGCAGAAAAACCTTAACTGACCAAAGAGTAACTATGTAATATTTATTAAGTTTATAAGCATCATCTATCATTGTCATCACTCAGCAAACTGACTATTATAAAGCTCAGCGTAAAAGCCGTTTTTCTTCAGCAGCTCGTCGTGCTTGCCTTGCTCGATGATGTTGCCATCGCGGACGACCAATACCAAATCAGCGTCGCGGATAGTGCTCAGCCGATGAGCGATGACGAAGCTGGTTTTGCCCTGCATCAACTTGTCCATGGCTTTTTGGATGAGCACTTCGGTGTGAGTGTCGACCGAGCTGATGGCTTCATCCAGAATGGAAATACTACTCTTTTATCATCTAAGGCCGATGTTTATTTTATATACTACCCAACACTAACCCGATTGGACAAAATTACCCGCTCGGCTTATACTATTTTTAGCGTCGGGGTGTGGCGCAGCTTGGTAGCGCGCACCGTTCGGGACGGTGAGGTCGTCCGTTCAAATCGGATCACCCCGACCACGGTAATTATTTAAAGCGTATGTTCACCACCTAGAACCTCTGGCAAGTATAAAAGCAAAGGAGGTTATATGCAGCGACGAGTTAACGTACGCGGAATTATCATAAGCGATCAGGGCGAGATTTTTTGCCAGAAATTAACCGCCAATAGCGGGGCGGGGCGAGAGTTTTGGTGTACGCCGGGCGGCGGATTGGAGCTGGGCGAGAGTTTGCTGGACGGTTTACGCCGAGAGATGATCGAGGAAACTGGCGTCAAACCAACCATTGGCAAGCTATTATTCATCCAACAATTTACCGACACCAACCCCTCGTCTAAACACGGCGTTACCGAGCAGCTCGAATTTTTCTTCTCCATCACCAACTGGCGTGATTACCAGCACGTCAATCTGGAAAAAACATCGCACGGCGTCGAGGAAGTGGCGGAATGCGGCTTTGTCGATCCGAAAACCACACGGATTTTGCCGAGTTACCTAACAGAGGTTGACCTAAACTGGCTGGTTAATGAATCGACTGATGTTCAGATAATGAGTGAATTGTAACAATCCCACCGAGACTATTTACCAAAGATTTTACTATAGCCAGTTTTCGGATAATTTGCTACATATAGTCGCGCTGTAGGGTGGTTATTGCATGAACAGCCGCCTCCTTAAGTGCGGGTGAATTTTCACTCGCAGACACCACTTCTCGGTAACTGCCCAGACATTTTTCTAATAGCTTCCACCTATCGGCTGGAGACTGGTTGAGCTGATTCGCCAAAACTGATATAGCGTCAATAAGTAACGACCGGAGGTCACCTTGAACTGATCTATTGATATATCCTTGCGCGCGAAAAATATCCTCACCATGATCAACTTGCTCAACATAACCACGAAAACTTCTCGCATATTCAAAGTCAATATAGCGAGTCGCTGAATTATCACCATCAGAACCCGACAGCCGGACAAGATTACGCATAAAAGCATCCTTGTGAGCAATATGTATTTTATGCAACGCAGATAATGCCAGAAGAGCATCCACTAAATGCTGTTTGATATTCTCTGAGTTCATTTCACGCCATGCAAGACCCTCAAAGTTGACCGCTTTTTCATCGAATCGAGTCATGATCCATGCCGAACGGTCCTTGGAACTACTAGGCTTCCCTGCTATCATAAGTGCTTGAATTGAGAAGGGGGCCAGTCCCTGCGTACTAACATACTGGGTCATGGCGACCTCGGCAAGAGCAGTTGTCAGTGGAAGCCGCTTAATAGCAAACTCTTCCTTGGAGCCACTAACTGTTTTCGCATTTACGGTAAATGCTCCGTTGCGAGACGAGCCTTCACGTGATAAATCTCTGTGTGGCTCAGCTGTAGCGACAGGGGGAAAGTTCGGTGTAACATACAGCAATGGTTTATTGTCTAAATCAAGCTCTGGATAAAACTCCCTGGACATATGATCAACTTGCTCTGACATGTCAGGCAAAAACGGCCTTCTAGTTGTCTCAACCAAAAGGCGACATGCTGCTCCACGCTCGGTATCCATATTTGTGTTATAACATAAAATTATTATTTTGAAAATAGCTATATCGTACTACCGCATAGCCCGAATCATCTGCCTCAGCTGCTCGACCGCCCGAGCGCGGCGCTCACGTGTCCAATAAGTATCAGGCGTAGCCTTTTCGCCGTCAGCGGTAGTCTCCTGGAGAAAATGACCGACCACACGACCATCCTTCAGTGCCGTCACGTCAGGAACATACACGCGCGGTTGGCCATTCTCATCAGTGCGAAGATGCGGTTTTAGTTTCTCAACTAATTTTTTGTAGGTATCATCATTGGTTTCGCGGGCATGGCGAATGTCGAGATAGTAAATTTTGTCCAGCCCTTCGGCTTTGGCAGCTTCATCGACGATTGGCGCTAACTGCTGACACCACGGGCACTGCTGAAAACCAAGGAAAATCAAGCCACTGCCTGATTCAAACTTCTCCAAAACCTCACCAGCCGAAGCAAAGACGAAGCGATTGTCATCAGCCACGCGGGAGTAAGCGGCCTTGAAACGAGCGGCGTCTGACGGTTGTGGTGATACGGGCGTCTGCGGGCGCGACCAGATATACCAACCGCATATGACGATGGCAATGATACCAGCAACTACCGCAACAAGAAGCATACATTTGGTATAGTTCTTGGCTGTTTTCGCATGTTTCATCTGGACCTCCTGTTAGTTATCCTTGACGCCAAAAAACTTCCGCGCCCGCTCGGTCACTGGATGATCCATCACCTGCTCTGGTGGACCGTTTTCGATGATCTCACCCTTGTCCAGGAAAATCATCCGCGTAGCTACTTCGCGCGCAAACTTCATTTCATGCGTGACGATAACCATGGTCATACCTTTGGCAGCAACCTCACGAATCACATCCAGCACCTCGCCAATCATCTCGGGGTCAAGCGCCGAAGTTGGCTCATCAAACAACATGATATCCGGCTCCATGGCTAGGGCTCTAGCGATGGCGACACGCTGCTTTTGCCCGCCTGAGAGCTGCGAAGGGAAGGCCCCGGCTTTGTCCGCCAATCCCACGTCTGCGAGTAATTTCTTCGCCAAGCGAGTTGCCGCCCGGTCAGACAATTTGCGTAATTTCCGCGGTGCTAGTTTGATATTATCCAGCACGCTCAAGTTCGGGAACAGATTGAATGATTGAAACACCATACCAACTTTTTGGCGCAGGGCGTTCAGGTCGACTTTTGGCGCTGTCGTTTCCACACCATCGATGACAATGCGCCCGCCCGTCGGCGTCTCCAGCAAATTCAAGCAGCGCAAAAAGGTTGATTTACCAGAGCCGCTTGAACCAACAACCACGACCACTTCGCCTTCATGAACTTCAACGTCAATGTCCCTGAGCACACGGTTACTGCCAAACTGTTTTTTGAGGTTAGCCACCGTAATGATCGCTGGGCGCTCGGTGCTCGGCTGCGCCGCTTCCTTCACCTTATTCACTGCCATCTTTCAATCTCCTCTCCACTCGCGTCATCACGCGGGTAAATATCGCGGTCAATGCCAAGTACATCACCGCTGCGGCAAACAATGACTGAAACGCCGTGGCCGTTTGAAACCGAATATTGTCAGCGCCGCGCATGATATCATTCAGCCCAATCCAGCCAACCACCGACGTCTCTTTCAGTAGGGCGATGAATTCGCCGATCAGCGCTGGCAACGAATTTTTGAGCGCTTGTGGCAAAATCACCAAACGCATGGCCTGCCAACGACTAAAGCCCAGCGAACGCGCTGCTTCCATTTGCCCCTTATCAACACTTTCGATACCACCGCGGATAATCTCGCCAATGTACGCACCACTATTGATACCAAAGGCAATCGCTGCCACAAAGATCTTCGGCATAAACTGATACGAACCAAAGACGACGTAGTACATAATCAACAGCTGAACCAGCAGCGGCGTCCCTCGAATGATGTCGACATACACTTTGCCAAGCCACGCCAGCGGATTCCAGCGGCTCAGCCCTTTGGTCCACGAATAGCGACCGAGTGACTTAAACGGTCGCACGTCCGAGGTTCGCAGGAGAGCGATGATGACACCGATGGCCGTGCCTAACAGTAGTGACAAAACGGTCAATACCAAGGTTACCTCTAGACCGTGCCACAAATAGAGCCACCGACCGTCGCCAAAAATCACTTCCAGGAAATTCATGGTTCAAGCTCCTTTTTCTTCATCGATTCAAGCGCCCTTGGCCCAAAATGTTTGCGAATGAGATTGTCATACCGACCGTCCTTTTTCATCTCCGCCAACACTCGGTTGACTTTTTTTAGCAAGTCGTGATTATTGTTTTTGATAGCAATTGCATAGTGCTCACTTGATAACTCGCCCGGCAAAATTTCTAGGTCTGGAAAGCCAGTCGTGTATTGAGCCGCGGGCGCATCATCCAAAATAACCGCCTCGACGCCGCCAGCATTGAGCTCTGTCAACACGCTTGGCGCGGTTGGAAATTGCGACACGTTAGCGCCGACAATCTTCCTGGCCAGCGTATCACCTGTCGTGCCTAGCTGCACACCAATTTTCTTGCCCGTCAGTTGATGTCGATTCCGAATCGGACTACCCTTTTTGACAATGATCCGCTGCGAGGCTGAATAATACGGCTCAGAAAATAACGCATTTTTGGCACGCTCTGGCGTCACCGACATGCCAGCCACCGCCATGTCAATTTGCCCTGATTCCAGCGCTGGCAGCAATCCGTCAAACGCCATGTCTTCAATCTTTAGCTCTTTATTCACGCTGCAGGCAATTTCCTTTGCCAAATCAACATCAAAGCCAACAATTTCATTGCCCTGCTTGTACTCAAACGGCTTGAATCCAGCGTTGGTGCCCATCACCAACACATCATTACTTTTACCAAATCCACCTTCGCGCTGCAAAATATCAAACGCCATAAAGCCAATCAACGCCACAAACAGCCCCAGGCCTATCCCCCAACTAATGCCAAACCCACGGCGTCGCGTTTTCGTTCTGTTCATGCTTATTTAGTATACGCGCTTTGAGAAGAAATGATAAGCCCCCAAACCAGCCCACGTACCCAGCCAAAAGTTGTATAATATTATTATGAGCACCTCTCCGTCTGGCCGCGGCGCCAACAACCGCATTATCATTCGCGTGGCTATCGTCTTGCTATTACTATGTAGCGCCGTTTTCTTTGTCGCTAGCCGCTATAAAATTGTGCAATTTCGTGACGCCAAGATTGACGAGATTTTATTTTATTTCAAGAACGGCCTGGCGGGTGGGCAGTCTAGCAGCTTTACCTCAGCCGTCTGGGAAAATATCCCCTACGTCATTGGGCTGCTCATCATTTTACTACTACCAATCATTCTCAAACTACGTTGGAAAAAACGACCGCTCCGCTTGCGTCACCAAGCCTATTACGCAGGCGGCCTATTCATGATCAGCCTAGCACTGTTGGTTCAAAGTTTTAGCATCCCCGCCTACGTCATCGCCCTCGCCCAGTCGTCAAAGATCTATGATCAGCATTATGTCGATCCGCGCGGCGTCAAATTGACGTTTCCTAGCACCAAACGCAACTTAATTTATATCTACGTCGAGTCGCTGGAAAATACACCGGCCTCCAAAGCCAACGGCGGCATGAGCGACAAATCAGTCATTCCAGAGCTGGAGAAATTGGCACTAACTAATACCTCCTTTTCACACCGAGCCTCAGGCCTCGGCGGCGCCCTACCTGCACATGGTACCACTTGGACGGTGGCAGGCATGACCGCTCAATCCGCCGGTGTGCCACTCAAAGACGGCGGTGTGTTCGGTGACCGCGACCGTAATGGCATGGGTGATTTTAATAAATTCTTGCCGGGCGCTTATACCCTTGGGCAAGTGCTTGAAAAAGCCGGCTACAACCAATCATTCCTCATGGGCTCAAACAAAGCCTTCGGCGGGCGCGATAAACTACTGGAGCAACACGGCGATTACCACATCATTGACCTCACCTATGCCCGAAAGCATGGTTTAATCCCACAAAACTACGAGGTGTGGTGGGGCTACGAAGACAAAAAGCTTTTCCAATTTGCCCGCGATGAAGCCACTCGCCTCAGCAAATCGGACAAGCCATTCAACCTGCAAATGCTGACCGTTGACACGCACTTCACCGATGGCTGGATGGATAAAGACGTTTGCAAGGAGCAATTTGAAGCGAAATACGACAATGTTCATTCCTGCGCCTCCAAACAAATCGCGTCCTTCGTCGAGTGGGCCAAGCAACAGCCATTTTACGCTAACACTACCATCATCATCAGCGGCGACCACCTCGGCATGCAGACGCCATATTATGAAGAAAAGATTGCCGGTGCTCCCTACCAACGAACTGTCTATAACGCCTTCATCAACCCCGCCGTTCGGCCAACTCACACCACCAACCGCCAATTCGCTGCCTTTGACATGTATCCGTCGACCCTGGCGGCACTGGGCGTGACAGTAGATGGTGACCGTATGGGGCTGGGTACTAATTTGTTCTCAAATCGCCAGACACTGGTCGAACAATTTGGCGGCATTGACCAGCTCAATGCTGAGCTCGCCAAACGCTCAACTTACTACGAGCGGCGAATCTTGAGCAGTTCATAAATAAACGTCTCGCCCATATAAAATCCGACGAGTCGCCCCGCCGGATTGAATAAGTATGTCAAGGGAATCACGTCTCATAACCGTTCGGATTATTGCTCTGCCAATTCCAGGCGTCGCGGCAGGCGTCCTCAATCGTTAATTCCGCTCGCCAGCCCAGCTCTGTCTCTGCCAATCCCGGGTCAGCATAACATGCGGCAATGTCGCCCGGCCGGCGCGGCGTGATTTGGTATGGGACTTCCTTACCAGACGATGTTTCAAACGCTTTCACCAATTCCAACACCGACGTGCCGCGGCCAGTGCCGATGTTATACACTTTATATTCATCCGGATCACCCAAATGTTCCAACGCCGCCACATGCGCCCGCGCCAAATCAACCACGTGAATATAATCGCGCACACCCGTGCCGTCCGGCGTGTCATAATCGTCGCCAAACACGCTTAAGTGATCGCGCTTGCCGACCGCCACTTGCGATACGAACGGCAGCAAATTATTCGGAATGCCCGACGGATCTTCGCCGATACGGCCGCTCGGATGGGCGCCGACGGGATTGAAATAACGCAGTGAAGTGAATTGCCAGCCCTGCTTGGTCGCCGCCACATCGCGTAGAATTTGTTCAATCATCAGCTTGGTTTGCCCGTACGGATTAGTAGCCAACAGCGGCATATCCTCGGTAATCGGCAGCTGCGCCGGGTCGCCATACACCGTTGCCGAGCTGGAAAAGACCAGCTTTTTCACGTCAAATCCCTGCATGACATCCAGCAACGTCAATGTGCTTTCCAAATTATTCTGATAATAGAGCAGCGCCTTTTCCACCGACTCGCCGACAGCCTTCAGGCCCGCAAAATGAATCGCTGCGTCAATTGCCTCAGACCTAAACAACTCCGCCAGCCGTGTCCGATCACATAGGTCAAACTCATAAAACGGCACCGACTGGCCGGTAATCTCCTCAACCCGCCGCAAACTCTCGGCAGATGAATTTGATAAATTATCAACCACCACCACGCCGTGACCCGACGCCAATAGTTCGATGATAGTGTGGCTGCCGATATACCCAGCACCGCCAGTAACGAGAATGTTCATGAAGTACCCCTTTTGCTATGATTCATGGAATAGTACTATTATAGCAGATGTGTAATATTCCCATACCACCAAAGCTACTTACAGCGCTGACTGCCAATCCATATATCGACAAATTGTATATGTTCGGCTCGCGGGCAACACTGGATGACGATGAATTTTCCGACATCGATATGACAGCCATCACCAGCTTTCCGACTGGCGCCGAGGACTACACGCGCAAAACCCTCGAAGGTCAGTTTGGTATTATTGCGACGTACACTATTTCTCAGAACAATCATGAAATCGCCCGATCGTTTTTCCTGAGCGGTATGAGCTTGTTTCATAAACTTGACATTGGTTTTTCCTTGCCTAATCAAACCAAATTATTCCCGAACTCAGCCTTGCTGTTCAACAATAACCACGCCAAACAACCAGATAAAAAGTCCGTCAAAACATGGACAGAATCGCCCCGGCAGCATGAATATCTGGATATTTTGATAGGTTCGCTGCGTTATGTCAAACATCGGCATCGCCAGGAGTATTGGTCGGCGTACAAGTGTTATCACGGATTTATCGAGCAATTAGCCCAAGCGCGAAGTGCAGGTCGCCCGGCTGAAAATATATATAAGGAACTAGACAAGCAGCATAACGATGAGATCGTAGGATTGTTCTTTTCCAGCGACATCCGTAGTAAAGAGCGAACATATTACGAGTTTATCAGAGAATTGGTTGATGAGGAGCAAATCTTGCCAGAGTTTAGCGACGGTATTTTAAGGGTTTGGGAGGAGTATCTGGGCGCATCACACTAATGCCATTAAGTAGCGCCGCCAGCTCACTACCCGGCCAAATATACCTAAAGTTTTGCGGCGGGCGAAATGCTGGCATAGATTGACGCAACCGCGCCAGAGAAATTGGCTGGTTGTAGCGCACCGGCGCCAGTATCTCTAACGCGCCACACTGTTTCCGCCCCGCATAATAGCGCGAAAACCACTGCACGGCTTGCTCATCTGCATCATACCCAGTAAGCCGCATCAACTCATCCAATGGACAGCGCATGACACGTCCAACCCGAAATTCGCCAATAACCGCTCGGTCGCCCCCTGACGAGTAAACGACTACGGTTAGCTCATCGTCTTTGCTGTGGCGCGGCAAGGATTTACGAAACTCCCACCGCTTCTCACCACGAAAAATTTTCTCGGCATAGCGGGTTTGAATCGACATCAAAATATAACGACTCATACCGACAGTATAGGACAGGTCCATCAATCAGTAAACTAAGTTAGCACTCTTGCGCTGAGAGTGCTAATTTGCTATGATAATCATATCAATTATCCCCGCTCTGTCTCTTGCCGCGGCGTATCATAAATACGGACTTGGAAAAGCCCAAAGAATCAAAGGAGGACCTATGCCACCAAATATGCAAGAAGAGCTTGAGCAGCCGCTGGAGAAATTCGGCACCGATATCACAGCGCTCGCTAGGGAACATAAACTCGACCCGGTCATCGGGCGCGATGAGGAAATTCGCCGCACTATGCAAATTCTCAGCCGGCGCACCAAGAACAACCCCGTGCTCATCGGCGAGCCGGGTGTCGGTAAAACCGCCATCGTCGAGGCTCTGGCGCAGCGCATCGTCAAGGGCGACGTGCCAGCGTCACTAAAGGACAAGCGGCTGATCTCTTTGGAAATTTCTAGTTTATTGGCGGGAGCGAGCTTTCGCGGCCAGTTTGAAGAACGCCTCAAAGCAATTTTGAAAGAAGTTGAAGAAGCCGCCGGCGAAATTATTTTGTTCGTTGATGAAATTCACACCATGGTCGGTGCCGGAAAAACCGAAGGCAGCATGGACGCCAGCAATATGCTCAAACCCGCCCTGGCCCGCGGCAAACTACACATGATCGGTGCGACAACCTTGGCGGAATATCGCCAGCATGTCGAAAAAGACGCAGCCCTGGAACGGCGCTTTCAGCCAGTGTACGTCGGCGAGCCGAGTTTTGACGATACCGTGGCGATTTTGCGCGGTTTGAAGGAAAAGTATGAAGTCCATCACGGCGTCAAAATTTCTGACGATGCCATCGTGGCGGCGGCGCGGCTGTCCACCCGCTATCTGCCTGATCGCTTTTTACCTGATAAGGCAGTGGATTTGCTGGATGAAGCAACCAGCGCTCTGAAGATGCAGCTGGAGAGCGTGCCGATTGCGCTGGACCGGCTGAATAACCGCCGCTTGCAGCTGGAAATTGAAGAAGCCGCGCTGAAAAAAGACAAATCCGACCACGCCAAGGCCCGCACAGAGGAAATCAAGCAGCAAATCGCTGACCTTCGGGCTCAAGCCGAAGTGATTGACAATAAATGGCAGCACGAAAAAGATATCCTCCAGACCGTCAATACCGCTACTGAAAAAATGGATAGTCTGCGCTCGCAACTGGAAATCGCCGAGCGCGACGCCGATCTAGCCACCGCCAGCCGCATCAAATACGGCGATTTGCCAGAGCTGGAGAAAAAGCTTGTCGCCGCTCGCCAGGAACTGGCGGCTATCCCGCCGGCTGACCGCTTGCTGCGCGAAGAAGTTACTCCTGATGACATCGCCAGCGTAGTGGCACGCTGGACGGGCATCCCGGTGGAGCGACTGATTGAGACCGAATCCAGCAAACTAGCCAAATTAGAGGAACATATTAGCACCCAAGTAATTGGTCAAGACAAAGCCATCGCCGCAGTCGCCAGTGCCATCCGCCGCTCGCGCGCTGGCCTCAGTGATACCAACCGGCCAATCGGTTCCTTCCTCTTCCTCGGCCCCACAGGCGTGGGCAAAACAGAAGTTGCCCGTAGCCTGTGCCGCGAATTATTTGACGACGAACACGCCATGATCCGCATCGATATGAGCGAATACATGGAGCGGCACGCCGTGGCTCGGCTGATTGGCTCGCCGCCAGGCTACGTGGGCTACGACCAAGGCGGCCAACTCACCGAAGCAGTGCGCCGCCGCCCCTACAGCGTGGTGCTGTTTGACGAAATCGAGAAGGCCCACCCCGACGTCTTTAACGTACTCTTGCAAGTGCTCGACGACGGCCGCTTGACTGATGGCCAGGGGCGAACAGTCGATTTTTCTAACACGGTCATCATCATGACCAGCAATGTCGGCTCGCAGACAATCATGGATTTTTCTGGCGACGATTTGTCGGCACTCGATAATCAAATGCTTGAGGTGCTCAGGCAGCACTTCCGCCCAGAATTCCTCAACCGCATCGATGATATCGTCATTTTCGACCGCATTCGACCAGAGGCGATGCGAGCAATTGTCGATGTCCAGCTGAAACGCGTCGCCCGCCAAGTTAAAGACAGCCGCGACATCATGCTAGAGTTTGACGATAGTATCCGCGACATGTTGGCCCGCGACGGCTATAACCCGGCCTTTGGCGCCCGTCCGCTCAAGCGCTTAGTGCAAAAGCGAGTGCTTGATCCATTAGCGCTGGAGTTAATCGACGGGCGAATTCATGACGGCATGGCAGTAAAAGTGAATATAATTAACGACCGCGTGAAGTTCCAAAAACAATAATTAATTTTCACCTATTTCCCTGATTAACATCCTCCCATCGTCGTACGGCCGCATTTGACTGCAAACGTCCGGAAGTCTCGTTCAATGCAGCGCAAGAAAAAGCGTCCCAGCCGCCAACTGGAACGCTTTTCGTTAGATTACCTCCGCGAGAAAACTACTCGGTTTGATTAGCTTCCGCCCGCGTTAGCTTGTCGACCATCGGCAGGATCAAGTAAATACCAATGATAGCCGCCGCCAGGCCGATACCAACGATGGCAAAGTACATTGGCGTCAGCACTGGCTTCAGCGTCGTCGAGAATGTGCTGGTAAATACTGCTCCCGTCCACACGCCAAAACCGCATGACAGAATCGAGGTGGTCAGCAGCGGCGCCACCGATTCAACCATCACCAAGCGCTTCAATTGAGCGAGGCGCATACCGCCCAGCCGCAACGTATACAGCGAGCGACGGCGTTCCATCAGCCCGCCAATCGTCGAGACGATCAAGCTCGCCACCGCCACGAACAGCGTCACGCCGATACCGACATAGGCTAAGTCGGCAAACTCGCGAATCGTTGGATTGATATGCGGCTTCTTGGCATCAGTACCGCTCACTGCATAGGTTAAATCGTACTGATTGGCTTTCGCCGTCACCAAGGTTCGCAACTTCTCGATATCATTGTCTGATTTCAATGTCACCAAATATTCTTTAGCGCCGTTCGTATCAACCTTATCGTTAATTAGCGACACATTTTTGACCACCGGCTTATCAAAATTCAACAGCGCAAATTGGTCTGGTCGGGCATTATTCGGGCAAGTGTGTTCAGTGTACGTCGCCAAATCCTGGCAGCGAATCGCGTCACCGTCCTCACGCGGATAGATCATCGCCACCGACGTGATGTAAGTTTTCTGTTTGAGCTGCTCTGTCATATCACCCGGTAACGACTGACCGATAACAACTGCCGTGCCGCGCTTTAATTGCGAAAAGCCGTTATCCTTGATAGCTTGAGCGTTTAAGCCTTCAATACCGCTGGTCGCCGTCAGATAAAAGCTGCCCGCAAATAGCGCCAATACCACGCCGCTGACGCTGCGAAAAATTGTTCGCGAGTGCACCGCCGTACGCTTACCGGCAATCAGCATTGAAGCGTTATTAGCCCAGCGCGCTGCCAGCAGCGACAGCTTATTAGTCAGCCAGCCGCCAGCCAGAATCAAGCCGAACATCACCAGCAGCAGCGCCGCCATCAATAGTACCGACGGCAGAGCTGATTCTTTATTAGCCGCCAGCCAATCCCGCCCTGGCTTCGACGACAGCCAAGCAAAGAACGCGATACCAAGTGCCGGCACCAGCGCCCGCCAAGCGCGCAATTTCTTTACCTTTTCAACCGAACGCGACACGCCCAGCGGCGAAATCTGCGCCCGGCGCATCCGCCGCCAGTTGACAAACATCGTTAGCCCCAGCGTCAAACCGATAATCAGCGCGTATTGCGTGCCAGTTAACGCCAGATCACTAGGATTAAACCGCATGCCGTCCATCTTGAAATCCTGCAGCGGCGCTTGTATCAGCCAGAACGCGCCCAGCCCGATGATCACGCCAACCACCGACGCCAACAGCGACTCTAGGATCAATATTCGCGATACTTGCCGTTTAGTCGCGCCGATCAGCCGCAAAGCAGCATAGCGTTTCTCGCGCTGTGCGGCGCCCAGCTGTGTCGCTACTGACACGAAAATGACAATTGGAAACAGCAGAATCGTCCCGCCGACGCCAAATACAATGACAGCAACTGGGTCTATTTTAGCATCCGATTTTAATCCGTTAGCGTCCGTCCGATAAACATCAGCAAAGTATGATGGCTGTCCCTGAGATTTGGTAAAAGCATCGCTCTCGGCCACTTCCTCGGCGCTCGCGCCACGTACCATCATCAATGCATCCGGGCTGGCAACATATTCGCTAGGAATTACGCCGAGGTATTTGGTATTTTTACCAAAACGCGCCAAGATATTATCCTCTGGGTGTTTAGCGACCGCATCAGCCAACGCTTTTGATAAGTAATATTCGCCAGGACGCGGCGTTTTCAGCTTAGCAAACTGCGGCGATTTAGCCGTACTATACATTGAATAAGACTGGATGTACTGACCGCGCCACTTCGACGCATCACCGCGCCGGGTACCGCCAACTTTCAGTGGTTCAACGCCATCAATCGGTTTTTGCGAAGGTGCGCCACGGCTCGCCTGATACGCCGCCGTATTAATTGCTAGTCCACTAGCACGCCCCATTAGACCGTTGACACCAGCCGTAAAGTAGCACACCAGTACGATCCCCAGTGCCACCGCCACCGTAGTCAAGCCCAGACGCGCGAATGATTGGCGACCAGACTTTTTTAATAACATCCAACTGACACTCATTTGACAGCCCCCGCATTGGTTTTACCGGGCTTGCTTGATGTATTTACCGCTATATCAACACCAGAAATCTGCCCATCGCGCACGATAATTTCCCGGTCAGCATAAGCAGCAATCGTCGGCTCGTGCGTCACCATGATGACTGTTGTGCCGTGCTCTTTGGCAGTTTTGATGAACAATTCCATGACCTTTTCTGAGTTCAGGCTGTCCAGCGAACCTGTCGGCTCGTCGGCAAATAGTACTTTTGGCTCAATCACCATGGCCCGGGCAATCGCTACCCGCTGCATTTGTCCGCCTGACAATTCACCGAGCATACTGTCGGCCTTGTCACTCAGCTCAACATTGTTAAGCCATGTTCTCGCCCGTTGATAGGCCTCTTTACGCTTGACGCCGTTCAGTAGCAGCGGCAGCGCCACATTATCCAGCGCTGTCAGCTCTGGCACCAACTGTCCAAACTGAAAGACAAAGCCAAAGCTGGTGCGCCGTAAAATACTGCGCTGATCATCGCTCAGTTTGTCGATCCGCCGTCCGTCGAAATCAATCTCGCCGCTATCAACCTTAGTAATCGCCGCCAAGCTATGCAGCAGCGTCGACTTGCCAGAACCTGACGGACCCATAATCGCTAGCACCTCGCCCGCCTCGACATCCAAGCTGACGCCGCGCAGCGCGTGCGTTTGCCCGAACGACTTCTTAATATTTTTAGCGCTAATTATTGGTTTGCTCATGCAAAATTTCCTCCTTTAGCCGCGTTAAACGCGAAATAGTTAATTCAATCCAGCGCAAATCCGCCTCCAAATGATACAAAGCATGGTCGATCAGCAGCATGTCCGACAAGCTACTATCGCGCCGCTGCGCTGTCAGCTCGCGCATCCGCTGAATATGCGCCTGCCGTTGGTTATCCAGATACGGTGACGCGTCACCGTCCTTCAGAATGGCCAGCACCGCTTTGATATACATCGTCGCTTGCAGCTGTGGTGACGGCGCCTCTGGTGATTCCAACCATGCTTGTAAATCCTGCTTGCCTTCATCGGTAATTTCATACCGAACCCGATCCGGCCCGCCCGATTCGCTGGTATCGGCAATCTCTTTGACCTTGTTATCGCGTTTGAGCCGCGCCAAAGTTGAATATATCTGACCAGTTAAAATTGGCTTATCTTTGCCAAAATAGCCGTCATATTTTTTCTTCAACTCATAGCCGTAATTTGACTCTTCCGCTAAAAAACCTAACAGTGTATATTGAACGCTCATACTCTTACTATACACCCAGTGTTTAGTTATTGTAAGAGTTTTATATACTCGGTGTATAGTTGCTATTACAACGTCCATTCACTCTATTGACACGGCACCCGCCCCATCACAGATAGCTCACCCCACCAAACCGCCACGACCAGTAGCCCACCTCGCCAGAATACAGACTATTATTCAATTTTGGCGTATAATAGGTTCATGACACAATTTTGCCGGGTATACCGTAAACAGCGATCGGTTAAGTCAGCTCTGTTGGGAATTGGCAAAATTCTCAGCTTGCCACAATACTTACTACTAGCAGTTGTTTTATCGTTGCTTTTTGCGCTCATTATTTTCTTTGCCATCAACGCTAATTTTTACGGCCCGCTGATGATGTCGCGGCTGCCAATACTGGATAAGGTTGCCCTTTTGGGAACCATGTTTATTGACATATTCAAACAAGGTTTCACCTCGCCAAACGGTGCACTATTGCTCATGGTGTCAATCCTCCAGGGTCTGTCGATTACCGTCGTCATTTTCACTGCCAAGAAAAATAAGCGTAGTGAACAGTCGGTCACTAGACAGGTCGGGCTTAGTGGCTTGGCCTCCGTGGCTGCCGCTATCGGTTTGGGCTGCGTTCCCTGCGGCACGTCACTCATCCTGCCGCTCGTTGCCGTATTCTTCTCAGGCGCCGCCGCAGCCACTGCCGCCACTGTCGCCAGCACTCTCGTTCTGATCTTAGCGCTACTTCTGAGCCTCTTTTCACTCTACAAATCTGGACAAATCGCCTTTATGCATACCGAATTAGCAAAACAGGAGGAATTATGAATCGACAAAAAACAGCCGGCATAGCACTTATTTGGGTCATCCTGGGGATTATGATTACGGGAATTGTAGCACTATTTATTTATGGTATTGTCAATCGCCCACCAAATCGCCACATTGGTGACGGCAAGCCGTGGAATGAAAAAATGTCGCAAGGCTCCGCGAGCGCCAAGCACGTGTTCGTCGATTACACTGATTATTTTTGTTCGTTTTGCGCCGAAGTCGAAGCGGCCACCAACACCAATTTTTTCAAGAATGACTATATCAAATCAGGCAAAGTTCGTTATGAACACCGCGTAGTCACGCTGCTCAAGGAGGTCACTAACAACACCGAATCTGGCGCCCACGCTGCGTTCTGTGCCGCCGACCAAGACAAATATTGGCAATATACCCACGACATCGTGCCGCGCATCAAACGTGATTATTTTGATAAGGGAATTGGCGTAAAGAACGTCGCCACACCGCAAAAAATTCCGCCTCTGCCATTGGCATATTTCCTGACTTCTGCCAAAAATGTCGGTATGGACGAGGCAAAATTTACTGATTGTATGACTAAGAAACCGCACCAAAACGAGATTGAGAATAATACCAAGAAAGCCCTCTCGCTTGGCGTGAGTGGTCTACCATACATGGTAGTCAATGACTATGTCGCCAGTGGATTTATGGGCGGCGAAAATGGACTGAAGGCAATTTTGAAAGCCGGCGGAGCGGACTGATGCCCACCAAAAAAATACAAAGTAAGCCTCAAAAATCATCGGCAAAACGACAATCAGCTCGGCCCAGTCGCGGGTCAAAAACCAATACAGCTCCTGCGAACCGACCCGGGCTGAGCAGTATTTTATTCACCACACTGCTTTTACTGGTGGTAACCGCGATAGGTGTATTGTTCTACTTCCACTCCAAACAACCACCAGCGCAGCGCCCGACGGTCCTGGAAGATGAAAAATATTACTTCGCCGATTCACGCTATGCTGGCATCCGCTCCAAGTTCGTAACGCGCGACACCAAACACGAAAAAGTCTCGATCGAATACCCAATCACCAGCAATTCCAAAATCAACAAACTCATCGCCCGAGTAATCGACCGTGCTGACGGCGATTTTCGCCACACCGCCACTAACGCTCCGACATTCGACCGACCAATGACAGAGACGATCAGTTATCAAGTTACGCATAATAATTCCGTCGCCCTGTCGATCATCGTCAATATTAAACAAGACATGCACGGCGCGCATCCGGTGTCACTAACGCATTTTTGGACGTTTGACAAGAAGTCTGGTGAGGTGATTGACTTGGATAATTTGACTGAAAAATCAGAGGAAGCCATCAAGGCAATCGTGACAGCTGCCCGGCACGACGTCGCGCAAACCATCAGGCAGCGCCAGCAACCAGAAGCGAATCTTGATGAGATGATCACCAAGGAGGCGTTATCGAACTTCACCATCACTGATGATGGTAACACCTTGGCTTGGCCAATTGGACAGGCGTCGCTCTTGCCGTCAGCCTACGGTGAATTGACCATCAAAGTGCCGACTGCTGCCGTTGCCAAATATCTGCAAAATCCGACAGCCCGGAAGCTGGCTAACATTCCCAAGCCGCCCGAGCCAAAACCAAAGCCAGCGCCCGCCGCGCCGCCAGCCGCGAATTCTGGGGGTAAAGTGATAGCCTTGACGTTTGACGACGGGCCAGGACCGTACACCGCGCAGCTGCTAGATATTTTAGACCAGCATAGCGCTAAGGCCACCTTTTTCTTGATCGGCAGCAAAGTTTCCGCGCAAGCTGATGTACTGCGGCGCATGCATGCGCGCGGCCATCAACTAGGCAATCATTCGTGGTCGCACCCGGAACTGCCTAAGCTACCGGTTGACCAAATTGCCGGCGAAATTGACCGTACCAATGACGCCATCAAACAAGCCACCGGAGTTAAACCAACTGTTATGCGCCCGCCTTATGGCGCAGTTAACGGCGTTGTCCTAGAGCAACTTCGCCTGCGCGGTATGTCGTCAATCTTGTGGTCGGTCGACACTCGCGACTGGGCTGATCGCAACAGCGACATCGTCTGCTCGCGCGCCGTCGCTGGCGCTCGCCCCGGAGCCATCATCCTGATGCACGACATTCACCAAACATCAGTCGGTGCCGTACCGTGCATCCTCAACGCACTGAAGCAGCAAGGATATTCGTTTGTAACGGTACAGGGACTACTCGGCAATATGGCGGCAGGAGCTGGGTATCCGTGATATAAGACCTATAAAAGACCTCTGACTTCCTTCTCTCGCTCTTCTATCATTACCTTTTCTATTCTTATATCTAAATCATTTATATATTCTTGTATTATACTTCTTATATTCTCATCATCAGTTTTGTCAAAGTCTTTCTCTAATTTAGTTTTTTGCGCTTTTAACATATCAGATTCATTACCAGACCAGCTCGAAGATGTTAGATAACTATTATGCTTTATTTCTTGACAAGAGTAACCTGCAGCTAAAGCTTGTAATGCAAACTTTACCCACCACTCAGACATATAGCTTAGAGGAGATAAATGAAAATTATTAGCATTTCCATTTTTAAGTAGTATTGCATATAATTCAATACTACTACCAACTAAAGCATTAACCAAGTTAATATTGCCCGATGAGTTGTCTATTTTTACCAAAAAATCTTTCCTATCACCCAATTCTAAATGTTTTACGCAGTCTACAGCTACATTCTCTATGTGATGAGATTTCGCATAACCATCTGATAGTCTATTAATTTTTTCTAAAAACCACGGTTTGATTAGTTGAATATTACGACTTAGAATATGGCCTACTACAGATGAGGTTTCATAATCACACATTGAGTAGCTAACAACCGCCTGCTCCACTAGTAACTTTAGATTTTTAGGAATTTCTTCTTTTTGATTATTAAATTTATACATAATGTAATCACATATATGCACGGCTGCATTCTCATTGACATGTTCAAGAATATAGACCTGAACATCTGTAGTTAGACAACCTTGCAAACATGCCGTCGCTAGTTGATCAGAGCAAGTATTAAAATAAGGAGATACTTCTTCAAATAATGCAAAATTTTCACTAATATCAAGACGCTCTACAACAGCACATACTACAGCAGGTCTATAAATATCATTTAGTAATGTTTGCCTTAGAAACCCCTCATATCCTTTGGTTTTAATTTCTGCAATCTTATCCACTATACTCCAGACTATTTGCACTAATGACGTATAGCTAATAAAGGCTTTAGCCCACTCAATTAACCTATCATCAGGAATATTCTTAGCCAAAACTTGACTAATCCAATATAAATTGTTTGTATAAGCTATACTCGCGTTATCCGCCTCAATACATAAAGATTTTAGTCTTTCCGCACAGTCCACGGGAGATTCTTCTATCCAACCCTTGGCTAATTTATTTAACGCGTTCATGTGGTCTTGGAAATCTGAACCCTCTAGATTAGAATAAGTTTTATACGGAAAAAGTATATTATAATATTCAGGTATCTTTACATGTAAATCTATGCCTAGTTTCAAACCCATCTGCCGAATACGCCGCTGCACAAGATTATGCCCACATGAAGCCTCGTAGATATCCATAAGCAAATTCTTTGCAGTTTCTTTCATTATCTTATTCGTTGATTCTGACAGTTTTTGTCTGGTATATATCCAGCTATCAATTGCCGCAAGTGCTTTGGCAAATACAACGTCACTTTTCGTTTTACTATAAATACTGACGATCAGCTCTCTCAAAGAGTTTATTTCTTTCATTTCATCAGGATGTATATGCCCCTGAATAAATTTCATCGTATCACCCATACCAGGATCAGACTCACAGGTTTCATAGTGCGGTGTTATAGAAATTGATAGTGCCTCACCAATAGATAGGAGATCGTCATAGCCGTATTTTACTTTATATTCAAGTATTTCAATAAGGAGTTTTCTTCTTGTAAAAGCTTCATTATTAAAACCAGGTCTCCCAGATTTAACCCAGTCTCGCAGCAGCCGAAGTGCTCGCTTATCATCTCGTGCCCTATCTAGTAACACTCCAACGGTTATCTCAGGTTGCCAATATAGTGTAATGTTAGATTGTTTAAATATAGCGTCTGGGTTACACTCAGCTACGTATTCGGCTTCTGTTCTACCTAATGCGGCGTATAATGCCCATGCCTTATTATCAATTGATGAATTCAAATAGACCTTTATCCTATCTGCATCAACAGATGCTCCACGAAGGACAACCGCTAAAACAACCGATAAAACCTCGCTCTTATCAAGATACTTATCTATATATTCCTCAAAATCAAGAGGCATAAGGTCGGTAAAGAAAGCGTCTCTCACTAATGGATATCGTAAAGACTCGGGTTCGACAATAATGGTTTTGTCACGATTCACATTGATAATTCCACCGTAAGCAAGTTCATTGAGTATGTTTTTGATTTGAACAATGCCAATGCCACAGCTATTGGACAGATTAGACATACTAATACCACCATCTCCACCAAGAGCGATAAAAGCTAATATAGTTGCGGTTTCTTTTCCTAGTCTATTCTGAAATCCATTTACAACAATATTTTTGAGCGAATCTCCCCGAAGAACTTTTCGCCAATCATCCTGAATATATAAGCCGCTCAGAGCAACAGCAAGTCCAGGCTTTCCTTTTGACTGATCTACTATTTCACGTTTTACGTTATCAGATTCATCAATTAAACCACGTAGATCAATAATTTTGACTATATCATTCCGTGTTAGCGGTTGTAATTGAATAATATTAGTACTACTAACTCCTAATAAAGTTCGTATCGAATCTTCTTCCGAAGACCAAGTTATAGCAACAATATCAAAAGAAAAACCTAAATTACTTCTGATATACATAAGCCCTTCTATAATATCCCGATGATCGTGCGCATCATCCAATAATATATAGCATGGAGTTTGCTGCCTAATCTCATCTGTTATTCGTGATAGATTGTAGTCAATAACAAACAATCCTTTACGTTTCGAAGCAAATTCTTGAGCAAGATATGTTTTACCACTCCCTGGTTGACCAGATATCATGCGATCGCCTTTTATGCTTCTGATCTTTTTTTCTTCTTCATCACGACCTACTAGTGGTAAATTATCAAAAGAAATTCTAGATTTTACTGCAATGTTAGAAAGTGCAGGTAGTCGTCCTTGAATTCCTAATAACTTCATGCGCAGTTCTGAGTGAGCATATAAGTAATTAACAAAAAACTCCTCATCGTATATAGTTACCACCTCAAAACCTTCTTTACGAACTGCTTCTCGTAGCTTCTGCTTCTGACTGTTGGTAATTTTTCGATTTGTCGCTACATATATAAAAGTACTTTTCCCACCACTTTTCTTATAGCTTCGTATCGTTTTTAATACATTTGCCTTTAGATTTTCTTGAATAGTACAAGCAAGTGGACAGCCTACCTCTTTAGCCGGGATTTCTCCATCTCTACCAAAATCTCCAGGACCAGACACTGGAGTAAATCCTGGTATTGTATTTGTAAACGCTATGCCAACACACTCTTCAAACAAGTTACCATCACTAACTTTAGCAAGCTCACTTCTTATCTGATCACGCAGCTCATCCATAAAACAATTATATATTCAACTATCCCGTTTTAAAACGTCCACCTCAAAAACCTTGTATTTAGAAGCTGCGCCACGCACTAATTTTACCTTTGATGGCGCCACGCTAAAATACTTCGCCAGTAATTTTACCGCCGCCAGATTCGCCCGCCCTTCAATGGCTGGCGCCTTAGTGTAAATCGTCAACACGCCATCATCACCAACCACCACCTCTTCGCGGTGACGGGAGTTGGGTTTGAGGAGAATGGAGATTTTCATTGGTTATCTAGTTATTATTTCTCTATATCTTCTACGCTAAAGTATTGACGAACAATATTCATAATCTCAACTACAGTCTGGGAGTAGGTTTCTCCTGAATTATAAGCTCCAATAGCCCTCTTTACCTCTGTAGTATCATACATATCACAATCACGAGTATCTCTTAATATCCCGGCGGCAATCTTGATGCTTTCAATATCCGTAAGTGGCTTTTTAGATTTGACCTGCGCAATACCAACCGTAAGCTCACACTTGAAAAATGTAACTATAGCATTTTCTATTTTCCGAATTACTCGTGGCCTATTCATATCCTCGTATACCAATATGCAATACAATAGAAGCTTATTACATGATTCATCTTTACAATACAGGTCTATAGATTCATGATAATTATTATAAATATCATAAAATGACCTGACGACATAATTGGTAAAAGCTATGTTATTTTCGTTTTCCGCAACATCATGACTATTACCCATGTTAGTTATGCGAAAATATAAAAGAACCAGCATGGCTACAACCATACTTGACCATAAATTGTCGAATAAGCTATTGATGCTGCTTGGTGCAATAATTGACAAATCGACAATATTACTTATGACTCCTATAAAGGACCCTGTGCATATTACGAATAAAACATTGGCGACATAAATTAATCTCTCGCTAATAAACTTTTTCTTTTTAAATACCCCCAGAGAATCTCTAAAAATTAGTGAAGTTATTGTTGATATAAGCGCATAAACACAAGGCTCACCCACCCTAAAATAGCGCTGCTCTATAGATACCACCAGAAGAACTATAACAGCAACTGGAAGTGTTCGAAACAGGAAGTAGCTAAGCCACTTCCTGCGTCCATAACTAACAAATTGTCGAACTGACAGATAGTTAACTGCTGACGATGTGTATATTATTGGGTTCTTGTTATTAAGAGAATCCTTGTATTTTACTAGCTGAAAAAACGCTTCAACAAGAAAACCTCCTGCTATAGCTATGAATACCGGCATAATATTTTCTGTCATCATTTCTTTACTTAATTTATCATAGTATTCAAAAAATCACCCTAGAACGATATCACCTCCAGCTCCCGCGGCAAAATCTCCTGTACTTCCACCGAACCTGCTACCAAATGATAACCATGCAGCTTTGACGGCAAGTCGTGCTCAGCTGAACGCCAATCGACTGGGTGATTTTCATCGAAATAATCGAGCAGCTCCGCATTCAGAAAATGGTCGCGCGGCAGATTCACCGAACCGTCCTGATTGACAACCAGTGCTATCGATAAGCCCGACGTCACGCCATCTTCGTTTTTAGCATACGCCGCTGTCACCAGATGGACCACTGGCTCAAACTTCAACACTGACCGATCGCTCGCCTCCACCTGCACCTGGCCGCGACGTGCTAGCTGCTGATTGATTTTTGTTGTTAATTCGTCAACACTCGGCTTACTGTCGCCCGCTCGGCAGTAGTCGCAACCATCTGCCGCCTCGACATATTCCAGCAACAAATCCATATCGACGTCATCGTCCTTAACGCCATGCTGTGACAGTTGCTTCACCATCTCATACAGCGCGCCCAGCAAACTATAATCATTGGCACTCCTGGCAGCATCGCCAATGCGGATGATGGCGCGGGCAGCTGTGATAGAGTTGTCGGTTCTATTCATACGTCCTCCTTAAATATTTTTACGCCGCTCGGGAAAGTGTCTTGATAATCGTGATTGTATTTATCGACCGTATGGTTGGTGTCTGGCGTATCCTCCAAAAATGAAAAATCTCTCGGCGCGTCGCTTCATCAATTTCAAAAAACCTTTGCAAAAACCGGCGGACAATAATCTTGGTATCGTTCAAATAACCCAGCCGCCCGAACATGGCATAATCGGCATCAGAAATATCAAGCGCGGCATGCAGATGAATTTTATTGCGCCGCTTCTTCAGGCAATTCATGTTGATATACATATCTTTATCGGTGATAACCAGTTTTTTCTGCCACGCCAGTTCAATCATGCCAGTCAAACTTATCTTTTCATACGGCGGCAGCGCGTACGGACTGTTCATAATCTTCAGATATAGCAAACCTTCAACCACCTGCGTCGCCGTAATCGCAAACGTCTTAAAAGTCTGTGCCAGCAAGACGCGGGATAAAAACTGCTCCTTAATATTCTGATTCAAATAATCCAGATATTGCAAATTATACGCAATGTTACTGATAATTGCATATTGATTACTGTTTTTGTCATGCGTAATCGGAGCACCATACACCGCCCGAGCGATATAATCGCGCCACTCCTCAATCCGCCGCTCGGGAAACCACTTGTAAGCACTTAGGCAACCGGAACAGCGGGCGCAGAGCGATTTTGTATGAGGCTCGCCTGACTGATATACCTGTGCGGTCGTATCCATTAGTTCTCCTCTTTTTTTCTCGCCTCCTCAAATTTTGCCGCCATCGTTGGATTATTACGGGTAAGTTTTTTAATCGTTAATTCTTGAGCCTTATCATTAGCTAAACGAAGATTATTTTCAGACGATAAAAGCGCCTGCTTAGTTTTCTCTAGTTGCTTAATGGTCTTATCTATTCCTTCAATAGCATCAGTAAACTTACGGCTTGCCAAGTCATAGTTGCGCGCGAAACCAGCCTTAAATTTCTCCATATCCTCTTCAAAATGCGTAATATCCAGATTTTGTGCACGCACCAATGCCAACTCTGATTTATATTTCAGAGCATTAAGCGCTGCATTGCGCAGCAGCATAATTATCTGTATAAAAAATTGCGGTCGAATCACGAACATTTTTGGATAACGGTGCGACACGTCAACGATACCAACATTATATAATTCGCTATTCGCCTCAAGTAATGACACTAAGATTGCATATTCACAGTTCTTCTCGCGACGATCTTTATCCAGCTCTTTGAGGAAGTCTGCATTATGCTTTTTAGTGGCAGTCTGGTCATTTTCGTTTTTCATCTCAAACATGATGGATATAATCTCATTGCCGGATTCATCATTTTCTCGAAAAATATAGTCTCCCTTACTGCCAGTACGAGAGTCGTTGTCTTTCTCAAAATATGCGTGCGGAAAGGCTGTAGCGCGCAGTTTATTAAATTCAGTCTCACAATGCTGTTCAAGCGTCTCACCCAACATTTTGGTCGACAAACGAGCCTTAAAATCTTTGTAATAAGCAATTTGTTCATCCTTCGATTTTAGCTCTGCCGTGTATTTGTCTTTCAAATTTGACTCAACGAGCTGGCGCTCATTCTCTTTAGCGGCTAGCTGCAGCTTGAAATTATCGCGCTCACGCTCAACAGCGCTAACCGCCCGGTTAACCTCCAAATCTTTCTCGGTCTCAAAAGCCTTGATTTTTGCGTTTAAGTCCGCAATTATTTGATCGCTCTGCGACTTAGTTTGCGCTAACTCTTTATCAGCTTCTGAGCGTAACCGCTCTAAAGCTAGCTCTTTATCGCCTTGTGCTTTCTCTAGTTCAGACTTCAGCGATGATATTTCTGATTGTTTCTCAGAGTTAATTCGAGCAGCTTCTGCTTTCTTCTCTGCTTGCAAGCTTGCTAGTTCGGCCTCTTTCTCAGACAGTAGCTTTTGGAGCTCGCTGCGAGTCTTTTGCTCTGCTAATTGTACGGCGTTTTCTTTATCTGTAAGCAATAAATTCTCGCGCTCAGCAATCTCACGCGTAAATTCTTGATCGCGAACCTGCTTAACAATATCGGCGTAACTCGCTTGGTCTATTTCAAATACTTGACCGCAATTCGGACATTTTATTTGACGCATATTTACAATCCTTTCTATTAATTACCCCTGCAACGACAAGCAGGCTCGCTTTAATCACTTGTATTTTTATAGACAGCAATCACCTTGCCATTAATCATACAATTCTCTGACTGATCGACAATAATAGGCGGAAACCTCTCGGGAGTAAGAGATTCAGATTCTAACGATATATATTCCTCATGTTTTTTAAGACGCTTTATGTTAGCCATACCGCCAATAATAGACAAAACATAATCCCCATCATCGGCACACTTTTGCGTAACATCTACGAGAATAAAATCACCGCTGTTTATCGGTTGTTTTGACTTGCCGATACGAGCATTATTCATGGATTCACCATCAGCTTTCACTGCCATATACCTGTTTTTAAGCTGTGCGGTCTGCTTGCCCAATAGCTGTTTAGAAATCCTTAGAAACCCCTCATAGCATTCCTCGGCATAATTGAGTGCCGGACCACAACTTGCCGAGCCAACAATTGGCACTAAAACAAACCTATCGTCCTCCACTGGTGATTCCAGCCGTTGGGTTTTATTCTTTCTGTTTATAAAAAGTAGGTTTCGTTTTTCAAGCTGCAATAGATGATGCTGAATCTGACCAGGACTCATATCTGGATCGCCAATGAGTTCAGCTGTTCTACGCAATGTACATTCTGCCAAGTTATTGGTCTTTGCTAGTTCTAATAATTTCTTTTGGATGTGGTGCATGTGTTTTATTATACAACACCCACTACATAAATATCAATAATTTTTCGGGTGAACTTGACAAATATAGAGCTGTGCTCTATTCTCAATAGTGAACACTTTTATGGAGGGTGGGTCGACTTGTGTTATCGATTCATAACGTGGTCAATTTGTGTTACCTGCGAGTAGTCACAAATATAAAATCAACCAGTCGCAATATGGCGGGTAATGGCGGCGCAAGTTAGTTAAAATAATTAGGGAGATTCATTTATGAAACCGTATAAGAATATTAATGGTAATTCAAATGTAGTTGCTTACAGCATAGAAGAAGAGAGTATTACAGTACAGTTCAAATCTGGAAAATACACTGTATACACCTACACTTATGAGAGCGCAGGAGCTGACGCTGTTGAGACGATGAAGAGTCTAGCACAACAAGGGCACGGTCTCAATTCGTACATCTCAAAAAATCAGCCCGGCTATTCTGAGAAGCACTAAAATAAAATGAGAGCCAGGCTTGTAACTGGCTCTCATTTTATAATTTATCAGAGCCTACAGCTTCCCGCTCGAAATATCAAAGAAGCGATCAAAGAAATTCCTCAGTTTTTCCAATACCGTTTCGCGTTTTTTACTGCGCTCTCCATCAGCCGAAAATCGCGATATTGGCGGCAGTATCCCTGACAGCCCTGTGCCAGTTGATTGTATATATCCGTCGCGAAAAGCATTTTCAACAAACGTATACGTCGCTTTTTTATCTAATTTTTCATCATCAATGATCTGGTCTAGTTCTTTGATTTTCCTTGATTTCACAAACTCCTGCCAGTCGCCATCGACCGAACTATCAACCGTGAGCGACGCAATAAACTGCTCTATCAAATCCTTCTTATTACGCAATTCCATAGATGAGTTAACCGCTTTATCAATATCGACTAAAATCTCTTTATTATTCAAATGACTATCATGATACTGCCGAATCAGCTCCAGGATATAATCTATATTTATCTCAACTTGTTTAATGAGTTCCATCTCAAATACCAAATCATCATTGATATTCTCCTTACTCTCATCCGATTTCGGCCGCAGCTCGTTGTAGAGGTCGATGTACATACTATGATAATCTTGCACATCTCGCTGGCTCAAAATTTCTTTTCCAATAAACTCATCAAAGCTCGACAAAATATTTTTTACTCTCAGAATTGCACCATACAGCTTTACGAATTCTTTCTGCTCCTGCTCGCTGGCAATTATCTCACCCACTGGAAATTTATTTTTTAGCTCAGTAATCAAATCAACATAGCCCGACATTTTCTTTCCAGCGTCTTCATAGCCTTCATAATAATCTCGGAAAGGACGCAATAGCACAATGCCTTTCGCATCTTTGTCGCCGAAAAGTGCTAAAGCTTCATTAGTCGCCTTCTCCAAATTGCGAAACGTTACAATATTTCCATAGGTTTTAATTGAGTTAAGGATACGATTCGTCCGCGAATAAGCTTGAATCAGCCCGTGCATCCGCAAGTTTTTATCAACCCACAGCGTATTCAACGTCGTGGCATCAAAACCCGTCAAAAACATATTCACTACGATCAATAAATCAATCTCTCGATTCTTCATCCGCAGGCTCACATCCTTATAATAATTCTGAAATCGCTCGGCACTGGTATCATAATTCGTACCAAACGTTGCATTATAATCACGAATTACACCCTCCAGAAAATCACGTGACGAGACGTCCAATCCATCGGTATTTTCCGAATTTTCATCATCCATACCGTCCATTTCCAGATCAGGATCATTCGCTCCGTAGCTATAAATCGTAGCGATTTTCAGGCGTTTAACTTCAGGAAGCTCAGCTTGCTGGCGCTTAAACTCATTATAATAAAGTTTTGCTGTCTCGATTGAGCTCACCGCAAAAATTGAGTTAAATCCGCTCAGCCGAATTTTATCTTTTGCCTCTTCAACTGCCACTCTATTTTGCGCCGACGCAACTTCATGTACATTCATCAGCCGTGTAAATGCGTAATATTTGGCATTGCGCATGGTTTTTTGATCAAAGTGGTCACGGATATATTGCACGACATTACGAATACGCTCCGGAGCGTTCAATGCCCGCTCACGATCAATATCTCGCACTTTCTGTTGATCATCAACCTCGTCTGCCTCGCGAATTGTCCGAATATAGTCAATCCGAAACGGCAACACATTCTTATCAGTAATCGCATCGACTATGGTATAGGTATGCAGTTTATCGCCAAACGCTTGCTCGGTGGTTCGTAGATCAACTCGCCCGCCGCTGGACGCATTATCAGCAAATATCGGCGTACCGGTAAAACCAAACAAATGATAATTACGAAAACTTTTGGTGATGGCATGATGCATATCGCCAAATTGCGAACGGTGACACTCGTCAAAGATGATAACCATGTGATCATCAAAAGCCTTGTGTCCTTGATTGTGCTTGATGAATGTGTCGAGTTTTTGAATAGTAGTAATAATAATCTTAGCATTCGGATCACCCAATTGCCTCGTCAGAACCCGCGTACTGGTATTGCTATTCGCCGCCCCTTCCTGGAACTTGTCATACTCTTTCATCGTCTGGTAATCGAGGTCTTTACGGTCAACCACGAAAAGCACTTTATCGATATAGTCGAGCCTGCTTGCCAGCTGAGCCGTCTTAAAACTAGTCAACGTCTTACCACTGCCTGTGGTATGCCACACATAACCGCCAGCCTCAATCGTACCGAGCTTTTTGTAATTTGTAGCAATCTGGATGCGATTCAGAATACGCTCGGTCGCCACGATCTGATATGGGCGCATCACCAGCAATAATTTATCACTGGTAAATACACAGTACTTCGTCAGCACATTAAGTAGCGTATGTTTAGATAAAAAAGTTGCTGTAAAATCTATCAAATCGGTAATCGGGCGATTATTAGCATCCGCCCACCAGCTGGTAAATTCAAAGCTATTACTGGTCTTTTTACTGCGATGCGAATCCGATTTACCCGCCTCATTGATATGCTGCCAGCGCGTCGTATTGCTGTAATATTTCGTATGAGTGCCGTTACTAATCACAAACAACTGGATATATTCAAACAGCCCGCTACCCGCCCAAAAACTATCCCGCTGGTAGCGATTGATCTGATTGAAAGCTTCCTTTAGGGGCACGCCGCGCCTTTTTAGCTCAATATGCACCAGCGGCAAACCATTCACCAACAGTGTCACATCATAGCGGTTATCTCGTACACCCGACACCTCGTATTGATTGATTACCTGCAGGCAATTCTTGTGGATATTCGTCTTGTCCAACAAGCGGATATTAATCACCTCGCCGTTATCACGTTGTAGCAATTGTGTACTATCTTCCTGAATTTTGAAGGTCTTGTCAGCAATATTCTCATTACCATTGGCGATCCGCTCCGCGAAGAACCGCTTCCACTCAGCATCGGTAAACGTGTAATCATTCAGTTTTTCCAACTGCGTGCGCAGATTCTCTGTCAAGTCAGTCTCACTCTTGATCGGCAAATATTCATACGCCTGCGCTTGCAATTGCCTGATTAACTCTCGCTCTAATTCCGCCTCGCTCTGATAACTCGTCGCCCGCTGGTATGGCGAGACATAGTCGCTGACGACGGTACTGTCGCTATTTTCAGCAATTACATCATACTTCATTTTGAGCACTCCAACCCTTTGAATGTTAATAATTTATTGCGGTAATATTCATATTGCTTACGGCGGGCTTCAATCTCCGCTGGCAAACCGATGGAAATATCGTTGGTGAGTTTTTCAAATTTATCTAGGATCGAAACAATCCTTTCCTGCACCGCAAGCGTCGGTACAGGAATATTTATTTTTTTAACATTCGGCACTGTTAGCTGAGGGATACTTCCCCCGCTGTGACCAATTTCAGTAATATCAAGAGCATAGTTTAAAAATTTTATAGTAATTATCTTTGTGTTTGGTATTAGAGTAATCAACCGTACAATTGGCGTGAATTTCTCACCGCGAACCGCATGATAACCAATAGTACCCCGGGCTGAAATTGTAACAGCCTTTTTATCAATTTTATACGAGTCTGAATATCCATATAAGGCATTCTGTTCTGTTCCATTTGAATATATTGGGTATGGAAATTCTTTTGTAGGCTGAGCATTTCCCTTCATATAATTATTTGGCAAATCCCCCCCTGCAGATACAGACTCACAAACCGACTCCAGTGTTTTCCACTGTACCCCACTGGTGTTTTCATCGAAAGTCATGAGGTTATTGCGATAGTATTCATACTGCTTATTTCTCGCTTCTAGCTCTGTAAACGAGTCTAGCACCCGCACAATCTCTTTTTGAACCTCAAGAGGCGGAACAGGGATTTTTATCTTTGCAATACCTTTCGGCGAGAGATGAGATACCGTTGTTCCAGTGCGTTCACGCATTTTCAGAGGCTCAAACCATTGACTATTCAGCAAATGTACTAAATAGCCGGGCTCCTGGTCGTGCTTTAGAGCAATAGCATCACCGCCTAAATATATACTCTCGTCCATCAATATCGCAGAAGCCTTGCCAATTTGTGCTTCTTTAGTGGTGCTGGTTATCGGCATAATAATATCGCCTCGGACGACCTCTGTACCTTTAATAGCAGTTTTGTAGTCAGCACGAGAAACGACGTCAACAATATAGTTGCCATATGTAGTGTATAGCTTCACCATATAGAATAATTGGCGCATTGCCAGTACCAATTGCCGCCTTAGAAAGCGACTTACCTCTACAGAACTTAGCAACCTTGCCCAATTCTTGAAACCTTACCCCTTCTGGGCACAACTCTTTAATCAAATCGTCAATTTTGCTCATAACTCTCCTAGGGGATTAGTTCTGTGATATATGTCATTAAACATCTTTTTCATCTCCCACGTGCCGACATCAACCAAAGGTTCGTACATAAATGAGTTAATATGTATAGTACCATCAACAATGACCGCAGCTTTATTAAATATTTTTGATAAAGTTTGCTTATTTGGATCCGAGCAGTTGTTACTATAAAGTATCAGTAGCTTACGAGTTAGATCACGCTCTTTGCTTACAGCATTCCTGTAATCTTCTTCTGATATCTTACTGATAATATATCGCTCTATGCACAAGCGCGTACCAATAGCCAGCACTAGATTATCTTTTAGACTAAAACCATCGGATGTGTCAGCTGCTACTTCTTTAGCATGCAGAATAATAGACTCATGGATATTTAAAGACTCATCGAATGGCGTGCCAGTAACTGATATTATGAGCTGTAGGCATTGCTGAATATCTCCTACGGTCACATCACTACTAATGGTATGAAGAGCCTTGGTCAATTCTTTATAGTCGTCGTGAGTTTTGTCATACTGAAACTCAACAATATTTCTAGCAAATGGTATCATTGTCACCCAGGCAGACTTGTATGTGGCGGCATCTTTTTTATAATTTCCAAATACACGAGGATCAAACATTTCTTCAGCACTAAGGTTATTATTCTCATCTGAAATAACTATTCTAAACTGCTCCTCGTTTTTCGGATATAACTTTTCATACACAAGCCTGAAAAAATCAAAATTATGAGTTAGTGAAATAATATATAAGTGACTGTTTTGAGATGCCAGTTCCTGTAGATATTCAAAAAATGCATATTTGTTTCTGTAGTCAAAAGATTCTACGACGTCATCCAGAACTAGCAGAGTATCTACACCGTCCTTGAGCTTCTTTTTTACATCAAAAATTATATTTAACAAATAAAGTGCCTTACGCTCGCCATTACTTAAAACCCTGCCAAGCATACTTAATTGACCTGAGTTATCTGGACGCTCCCTGTATGGCATATTAGGATTGCGTGGATTTCTAAACTTAAACTCAAAGATTGGCGGCACCAAGTCCTCTACTATCGTATCCTTTTTATTTGCAATATTTATCCTATACGGTAGTGAACTAAACCGATCATTAAAAATATCAATGACATCCTTCCACTCTGTATCAGCTTTATCTGCCTTTTCCAAGGCCTCTTCAATCTTTGATTTAGAATCATCATGAACTTTCAGTAGATTCTCAATCTCTTCAATACACCCGCTTAAATAACCAAACCACATATTTTTGTAAAATCGATCCTCATCACCCATAAATAGCAATATGTCTCTGCGTGATTTATCCTCAATAATTCGTCGGGCTTCGCCGTTTGTGCCAACTGAAAAATCTGCTATAAGTTGGTTGAGCGCATCTCTAAGATTGGGATATTTTTCAATGATCCGATCAAGATCTGTTTTGAGATAATTTTCTAACTCTTCTTTACTGTTTATATTCTTTGTCGCTCTATCTTCATTGTCTCTTAATACAACTTCATGTTTTGCATTAAAATACTTTGATTTTTCAAGCGCTTTTATTAATTTACTAGCACTACTTGAATCAAACCCTTCCCTAAAATACGTAGGAGAGGAGCGCATTTCATCGTAAGCTTTTACCAATCTACCAAAAGTCCCGCGATATTTTTCCTTGGTTATAAATTTCCTAAAATTATCGCTGTTAAATACATTTAAGGGTATGTCACAAAACTGTATTTTACCTTGCTTGATTTCAGGAATATTTGCCCTTAATAGTGTAATGACCGCAGGTAACGTAACACTATTCACCTGCTCTTTACTAACAAATCTACGGTAATAGTCTTCAATGATGGCTTCACTATCGTCGCCTTTCGTTTTTGTTACCTCTGAGATTTTGGATTTTAGTTTACCAAACGCTTCAATAACATCTTTCGAAGCCTTAGCATAAACATCCTTAGCTTCCTGATTGGCGACAAGATGCGTAGCGCTTTCAGACAGATACACCCGTCCATCGTAACTCGGATATGAAAGTATGTTTTCTCTTTTTATTCCCGAAACAACACAGCTACCAGGTATTTGATAGATCTCATCAGCAACCGCCTCTTCTTTACTATAATTAGAGAGTGTCTTCGCAAATGATGATTTCATAGTACCATTTTGAGCATATAAACCATAGAAATGACAATAATTTCCGTTCTTGCCATCTTCATAAACAAAGTCATGATTAAAATCAACAATACCATAACCATTTTTTATTTCTATTTGAATACTTTTCATGCCGATTCTTTCTGAAAATAGCTCATGACTTTCTGTGGTGTAATGGTAATAGTCTCATCTGTTGCCGCAGCAACTGCACGATTGATGCTATCCGAAAAACAAATATAGGTTGTTTTACGTTTATGTTTCCTAATTTTATCATAGCTTGGACAGAGGTCGGCGTCAGAGCTAACAGACACAATATCTACATTCTTCGTTTTATATGCTATTTCGAGCATATCTAAAGCCATACGGACATCAACACCCTTCTCCTGCAAAATCTCTTGGGGTTTGTGGCAGTGGTTGCATTCCTTACCCTCCTTCACCTTCAAATTACCAGCTTTGATATAATTAATATTTTGCTGCTTCAACATTGCAACCCAACGACGTGAATTTTCCTTGATTTTATTCACCCGCCCTTGAATCCTTGTGGATGGAGTATAGCCCCTTGGCATCTTAATTTCTGATGCATAGTAATTGATTTCAACGCCGTTAATCCCTAAAACATCCTCGATTAAACCGCGTACGTCTAGTGAAAAGTTTATGTTTTTATCTTCGATAGCATCCTGATTACATAACAATTCAACTACCCTTTGGCGAAAATTTTCACCATCTATAAATACTTTCTTTTGATTACTACGTAGATTTCTAGACATTATGTCCCTCCGCTATAACAAAAAGCCCCGCTGAGGAAAATCCAACACGGGGTGATGCACTTATTATACTAACAAACGTGTATACAAATGTCAATACGAACATATTGATTACACGATCTAGAACTATTATAAAATCGCTCAAAAACTTGAGGCTTTTAATGATATATTCCCGCAAACGATCGGTCGCCCAGATGCGAAACTTCGTAGCGATGCTTGACCTGATGCGGTAGCCAAGCGAGATGATCATGTCGAGGTTATAGTATTCTAATTCACGCTCTACCTGACGATCACCCTCAGTTCGAACTGTTCGGAATTTCCGAACAGTTGCTGCAGGATCAAGTTCGCCCTCGTCAAAAATATTTTTTATATGCTCACTAACATTCGCTTTACTTGACTGATACAAATCAACCAGCTGCGCTTGCGTCAGCCAAACCGTCTCGTCCTGAAACCGGACATCAACTTGCGGTTTACCGTTATCGTCAACGTAGACAATGACATTGCCGTTATCTCGCATCATCATTATCTCTTTCAAGGTCCGCAACTATCGCATCGATCTCTGTGCGCAACTCCGACTGGCGAGCTACGATCTTTGCAATGTCAGCATTGAGCTCAGTAATATTAATCACTTCTTGTGTATCTTCTGCCTCAACATACGAACTCACTGATAGATTATAGTCATTGGCGGCGACATCTTCATAAGCAGCAACTTTCGCAAAGTAGTCGATATTTTGCCGATTCGTAAAACTATCCAATATTTTTTGCCTGTTTTCCTCGCTCAGCTTATTCTTATTGCCTTTTCGCACAAACTCAGCACTAGCATCGATAAACAATACGTCATTTGTCACCCGGCTCTTTTTCAAAACAAGGATACAAGTGCTAATCGTCGTACCGAAGAACAGGTCTGGTGGCAGTTGGATAACGGCATCAACATAATTACTCTCTACCAAATATTTACGGATTTTTGCCTCAGCACCGCCGCGATATAGTGCGCCAGGAAACTCAACAATCGCTGCCGTACCGCTCTCGCTGAGCCAGCTCAACATATGCATCGTGAATGCCAAATCAGCTTTACTGCGCGGCGCCAACACTCCAGCTGGGCTAAAGCGAGGATCGTTGATGAGCGTCGGATTACTGTCGCCGTCCCATTTGATACTATATGGCGGATTCGAGACAATCGCATCAAACGGCTCGTCATCCCAGTGTTTCGGATCTTTCAGCGTATCACCATGCGCAATATTAAACTTTTCATAATTAATGTCATGCAGGAACATGTTGATACGGCAAAGATTATACGTAGTAATGTTAATCTCTTGCCCGTAAAAGCCTTGCCTGACATTATCCTTACCCAGAACTTTCGCAAACTTTAGCAGTAGCGAACCGGAGCCTGCTGCCGGGTCATACACTTTATTCACCGATGTCTTGCCGACAACAGTAATTTTTGCCAAAAGTTCACTCACTTCTTGCGGCGTAAAGAACTCACCACCAGATTTACCAGCATTATCAGCATACATGGTCATCAGATACTCGTATGCGTCGCCAAAAGCGTCAATCGTATTATCCTCAAACTTACCAAGCTCTAATTCACCGATGGCGTTCATCAATTTCACCAATCGCTCATTGCGCCTGGTGACGGTCGGACCAAGTTTATTGCTATTGACGTCCAAGTCGTCAAACAACCCGCGAAAATCATCCTCACTATCAAAACCTTTAGCTGATTGCTCAATGTTACGGAATATTTTACTGAGCGTCTCGTTCAAATTTTCGTCATTTTTGGCGCGCTTACGGACATTTTCAAACAGTTCGCTTGGTAAAATATAAAATCCTTTGTCGTTTACCGTATCCTCACGACCAAACTCCGCCTGATCATCGCTCAGTTCAGCATAATTAAAATCAGCCACGCCAGTTTTGCGCTCTTCGGCATTTATATAATTAGCTAAATTCTCCGATATAAACCGATAGAATAAGAAACCTAGCACATACGCCTTAAAGTCCCAACCATCGACCGATCCGCGTAATTCGTTAGCAATTTTCCAAATAGTATTGTGAAGCTTAGTACGTTCTTGTTCTTTAAAATTATCCCCCGATGTCATGGGAATATTATACTATGCTTGATAGAGGTTTTATATCAATAAAATCAAATTATGCTTTGAAAATGATCTTTCGTGATAATTATATGATCAACCAAACTAATCCCCAACAATTCACCTGCCTGCCGCAAACGGTTTGTTACTTCTCTATCAGCCTGACTGGCCTCCAAGCTCCCGCTCGGATGATTATGCGCCACGATGATGCTGGCGGCGCGGTCGGCGATGGCGTCGGCGAAGACCTCGCGCGGGTGCACCAGGCTGGCGGTCAGCGTGCCGATGGTCACCACCCGCTTGGCAATCAGGCGATTCGCACCGTCCAGCGTCAAGCAGACAAAGTATTCCTGCTTTTTGTTGCGAATGTCGGCCAGTAGCTCGACGGCCTTTTCTGGGCTGTCAATAATTGGCTGGTCGCTGTCCAGCAAATACCGTCGCGCCAGCTCCAAGCTCGCCAGAATCACCGGGATTTTCGCTTCGCCCAAGCCAACCACGCTGCGTAGATCATCGTACGAAACATCACCGCCTTTTTGACGCAAAATTTTCAGCACCTCGCGCGCAATTTTACCAACATCCGCCTGCTTATTGCCGCTACCAATAATCGCCATCAACAATTCCAAGTCGCTCAGCCGCGCCGTACCGTAACGCGCTAGTTTCTCACGGGGACGGTCGTTGGGATGACGATCCTGTACTTTCATCATATATCCCGTGCTTTTATTATCCTCACTATACCAACCATATATAGAAATAGTTGCTCATAACATACCTGATGAGCACGCACGATTTTCCACCACGATCGTCCGTAACATAAACTTATCGTCTGAATTATCTGGTCATAAGCACAACAACTCACAATACGCTCTTCAAATGCCTCTTTAGCTATCAACAGCAGCGAGTTGACTTTCATATACTTATTGTAACAGACTAGACTAAAAGAGCAGCGACATTTAGCACAACAAATTAGATGGCTTCGTTGTTACCTATTCACTATATAATAGTAATATGACATAGCCATTTAGATTTTATATATCATAACTCACAAGCAAAATTGCAATTTACACTTAATCTTCTCATACACTCCAGACAAATCCATACCGATACTACAGCGTATTTCGCAGAATCATACTATCACTAACAGTTCATCATTTTGTTCTTTGAATAAAATATAAACAACCTAATGTCCACAAAACCTTAAAATTTCACATCAATCATGCTATTCTAGTCTCTCAAGCCTATCTCTATTCTTTGTCTTTCTGGTACGAAAATTCCTAGAATCTAACAATATCTCATTACCACGCTTATCAAGCCAAACCTCTAGGTAGGATCGTATATTGAGTATACTCTCAACGATATTCTCATTCACAGCCGCACTTCCCATCATAGGAGTTGTAAGTGATACTTTATATTTACCGTGTTTTATGTCATTAAATCCAATAACCATCGCCGTGTTTTCGATTTTCATTTTTCGCATCAACAAAAACCTTTCCTCAAATTTTGTACTTGGATCAATATTTCTGCCTTGAATAGTAAATAGCTTAGCGTCCTCTTTGTCGGCAACCCTAAAGAACTTTGGATCGGTAAGATAGTCTAAGTTTCTGAGTTCTCTGACTATTTTCACAAATATATTTCTCTCTTCAACAGACAGATTATCATAGATTAATTCACTTGCTATCATGTCCATAAATCGGTCTTCTATACACCCCCAGTCCGTAGCAAGATAAAAAACCAGCGGATGATAATCCTGAAGGGATTTCATCGCTTTACTCTTCGTAATCTTTAATAGCTCGCATACTCGAGACGTATTTGCATCTTCCTTCATAATCAGAGGAGCAAGACTCTTTAATAAAGTAACGATTTCACGATCTACATTCATCTTTACATATTCAGATATATCCTTATTGCGAGAATGATCAATTTTATTTTTTACCACCTCATAAGAATAGAGAATTATAGGTATCGATAGGAGGCTTGCACTCAAATCTAACAGTAAATCAGATAGCTTCTTAAGCACTATAACGTCATCCATCATAAAAGAGGTCAAAAATAATACTACACCCAACGCGACCGCCAATATATACGGAATGTTTGCCGATACTTTTACCAACCACCTTACGATATTTTTTATCATTTCTTTCATGTTCATATTTATAATATAAATCTTGTTGGTATACTACGACATCTACCACAGACTAAGTCTACTTTCCCGCCTGCTGCAGGCCACATAAACTGCTACTGTACCAACTAATTTTGTCAACCACGAAGCAATACTAGTGCTGCTACCCTTTGAGATTTTATTATTTTCTGGATTGAGCCGGCTGTCGTCTGGCCATAGGCCAGAGGATTGACGGCTTTTTACGACCAAAACATTGTCACTCACGGCACTCGTTTCGTTATTATAACCGTAACCGTCAACCGCGCCGGTAACCGCCAAATCATCCTGTTCGTCCAATTCAGATTCTACTGCCTCAGATACTTCAGTAGCAGCAAGTCCTTCTTGCGTTTCAGGTAAATCAATAGATGGCTCTACATCGCTGGTATCCGTAATTATAGTTTCAACTTCATCATCCGCACGCGGTAAAGCGCTTTTTTCCGATGCTTCCATAGCTATACTGTCATGTTCCTCGCGAGGCATGATACGCTCCTCTGAAATTTCCACTGCTAGCTCGTCCAGCTCAACATCACGTATTAGTTCAATAGCCGGCGAGATAGGAATAGCTATATGCTCTACTGGCTCATAATCATTGGTGATTTCAGGAACTGATGATGTCTTGAAGTTGTCCAACTGCTCCACGGAATCCATATCAATACCAATCTCGTCGTCTAAGGAGAGTTTCAAATCATCGGCTTCTTCACGCACTATAATAGCTTCCATCGGCGCGACCGTCACCGCTTCAGCCCAAGTTAGTTCTGGCTCTACCCCCGGCAAATCCTGCTTCACAAAAAATACCTCTTCCTCAGCCCAAATCTTATCTTCACTGCGACCGATGTCCGCGGTGGTGTCATAGCAATCAAGTTGCCTAAAGACAGGAATTTGCGGCTCGCTCGCATCCGTATCAACCGCTAATTCATCACCCAATTCCTGCGACAGATCAACGGCAAGTTGAGCGCCATTTCTATCAACTGCTGTGTGTTTATCTGGTAGATTCGACGCAATGTCTATCATTTCTACAGATGCCGCCATATCAGTTTTATTTGTTGTATTTACCACATCATTCGCTACGAATACATCTGTTTCTACATCATCAATCTTCGGCTGTACCAAATTACTGTCAAAGTTGGCACGGTCGCCGATAATCAAAGAGTTCTCGCTACTTTCGACAAGCATCTGCTCCTGTGACAATATAGCTTGCAGTGTTCTGCCAGATTGACTAATAGAATAACTGTCTGGCGATTGGTACGTCTCGTTTTTATCGTATTCCGCCGGCACGCTAGCTGCGACCGTTCGCTCCTGAGATAGCGGCACATCATCTACGTCCGGCGTCAAGTTACCGGGCTGTTCATTATTGGCGCCGTCAAGAGTTTGGATAGAGTCATCATAATCTGCCGCCATGCCAAGTTTAGCTTCACGAGGCTGCGTATTTTGTAGCGGCTTTACATTAGAACCATCAATTGATCCTGACGGCAGCTTATCTATCCCTGTTGCATCAAATTGCGCCGCCAACCGCTGTTCAGAAGCTGACGTGAAGCTGCTTGCTGCCGTTTGTCTCGGTTCAGAATCAGACAGTTTTGGCGCTGCCGCAACAACGTTATTTTCTTTCGGATGTTCAATTGATGATGGTTTTATGTCAGACACTGCAGCAGCATCATCGCCGTCATATGTATTTTCCACAACACTAGCAGTGTCCTTATCGTCGCTAGCCGTATGATAAGCTGTTTCATTTTTCAGCGAATTGCGATTCTCATCACCAGTTTGAGTATCCTCGCTTACCGCTGGCGATGACGGCACAGTTCTCGTTTTCGTTTGCATCAGTATATCTGAAGATTCAGATGCCAGCTGCTCATTTTCTTTGTCTACCGTATCAGAGACAATAACAGAAGTCTGCTGCTTTATTTCTATTGACGGACGACTTTCCTCTGTTGGCTCGGTAAAATGTTCCTCGCCAGATATATCGCTGAGCACGTTCCTAGTACTTTCTGACAGAGCTTCCCCGACATCTTTAATATCGTCAGCGATAGTTTCTGGAGCCATTTTTAATCCAAAGAATGGCGTTTCTGCTGCTTCAGTATCCACATCCTCGCCCGAAACTTCGACCGGCTCGTTAGTTGAAGTTTTGGTTTCTCGTTCCTGCTGCACAATTTGCTCAGTCGGCTCATCTGTCTTAGTTGTTAAATCTATAGGCTTCGTCTCTGCTGCCGCTGGCTCAGGTACTTTTTTAATAATAGACTCTTGATAATCGATAGGCTCTGAATATCCCGCCATCACCAATTCCCCGCGTCCACTTTCATCCAAACTATCGAAGTCATCTGGAGCTAATAATCTCTCCAGATAGCTTTCTTTTGGTGTCATTTCCATTAAATTAGGAACCGCCTCTTCACCCGCAGAATTCATATCAGTAGATATATTCTCCTGTCTTTCCGACTCCCGCTTCATGGCTAACGCCTGAGGTTTTACACACTGGCTAAGATATGGACAACCAACACATGTCACACATGCCGTTTGACCAATTGACGCCGATACTTCCTCAGTAGAAGGTAGTTCTTCTTCACCACTAGCGACCGCCACCAAATCAAACTGCTCAACATTATCAGCCACCGTTTCGCCAACACCAGACGAAAAATCCTCACCAATAGCACCATCTCGCAACGACGAAAACACATCGAAATTATCACCATTAGCTCCTGTCGGTGATAATTCTACTGTAGTCATCGCCCCAATCATTGCTCAAAAAATGTCTCCGTTGAAATGTGTGATTCATCGATGCCAGCGGCGGTTAGTTTTTGCCAAACATCACGCACAAACGGTAAGCTGCCACAAACCAGAAAGTGCGCCTCACTTGGCACCTCACTCACAATGTTCGCCACCTCAAACCGCCCATTATGCCAGCCGTCTCGTTCCTCAACCTGCTGACGCGTGCTAAACTTTTTGACCGTAATATTCGACGCTGCTAACTCCTCCGAGAACACCATATATTCCGGCGATTTTTGACTCAAATAGAGAAAAGTTGGCTGCTTGGCGTCCGCCAAGATACTCCAAATCGGGCTGAGTCCGCACCCCGCCGCGATGCCAACCAATGGTCGCTCGGTTTGCGGGTTGAAATCGCCGTACGCCTGGCTAATGTGCAGCGTATCGCCAACCTGGCGCGAACACAAATAGCTCGAGAATTCACCGCCAACATTTTTCACGGTAATCGACATCAATTCCTCGTGCGGGCGCGAAGAAATACTATAGGCCTTGCCTTCGCGCACCTGACTACCCGCAATGAACACTGTGATGTATTGCCCCGCCATAAAGTCGAATGGCCGCACAACATACAGCGTCGTCACCTCGGGGTTTTCCTGGCGCACGCGCACAATTTCGACAGTTAGTGAATCACGCATTCTTCGACATACCTTTCCATTATTTTTTGGGCGGCCCTAAATTCTTCGTCAGTGAACGTGTGATAGTTGGCAAACTTCGGACTAATGGTGGTGCCGGTGCGAAAATGCTGCAAAGCGAATCGCTTGGCGCCTCTAACCAGCTCGCCAATCTTTTCAAAATCCGCTACCTCCAGCTGCTCACGAACGATTGTCGTTCGAAATTCATGGCCAATTCCCGAATCAATCATCAGCCGCACGTTATCCTTGATCGCCTCCAGATCAATCGGCCGCGCCGCAATCTCCACGTATTTTTCCAGCGGCCCCTTAACGTCCATGGCGATGAAGTCAATCGTCCCCTCCTCGACCATACCGCGCACCATGTCAGGATGCGTGCCGTTGGTGTCTAGTTTGACATCAAAACCCAGCTTTTTAATCATCCGGCAAAGCACGGGCAGATCTTCGTTAACCGTCGGCTCGCCGCCAGAAATCACCACGCCGTCTAGCCGGCCAATACGCGATTTTAAGAATATCATCGCCTCTTCAACTGGGATACTCGGCGCTAACCGCTCAGGTAGTACCAGTTCAGGATTATGGCAATAGCCACAACGCATATTGCAACCCGACAGAAACAGCGCTGCCGCCACGTGCCCCGGATAGTCAACCAGCGACAGCTTCTGAATCCCGCCGATCGACACCTTAAGCTGGGACAGCGACGGCGCTAGCTCGCTGGTGTTCGGCGGCATCGTCATAATGCTCCCTCATGTCAAATTCAGCTTGCTTACCGTTATTCCACTGGGAAACTGGGCGCAAGAAACCAACCACCCGCGAGTAGACCTCAGTACTTTCGCCGCAATTCGGACAAGCCGGATGTTCGCCGACGATATAGCCGTGGTTAGCACAGATTGAGAAACTTGGCGTAAAGGTAAAGTACGGCAATCTATAATTTTCGCAAATCGTTTTAACCAGTTTCTTCAGCGTCTGTGGATCATCCATACGCTCGCCTAGGAAGAAGTGAATCACCGTGCCGCCCGTGTATTTGGTTTGCAAATTATCCTGCAAATCCATCAGCTCAAACAAATCATCGGTGTAATTGACTGGCAAGTGGCTGGAGTTAGTGTAGAACGGATGTTTGACTGCCGCACCCAGGCCATTAGCAAAGTGTGCTCGATCAGGGAAGCTGGCTTTGTCAATTTGCGCTAAGCGGTAAGTCGTACCCTCAGCTGGCGTTGCTTCCAAATTGTAATTATTGCCAGTTTCTTTCTGGTATTCGACCAGCCGATCGCGCATAAAATCAAGAGTTTTCTCGGCGAACGCCTTGCCCTTTTCGGTACCAATGTCGACGCCCAGCAAATTCAGCGCTGCCTCATTCGTACCGATCAAGCCAATCGTCGAGAAGTGATTCTTCCAATACTCATTGAAGCGCTTTTTAATATCGCGCAGGTAAAACTTGGTGTACGGATACAGGCTGATGTCCGAATCGGTCAGCTGCTCCAGCACCTTGCGTTTGGTCTCCAGGCTGTCGCGCGCCATATCCATGAGTTCGCCCAGACCCTTGAAAAATTCTTTCTCGTTCTTTGATTTCAGCGCTAGGCGCGGCAGGTTAATCGTCACCACGCCAATTGAACCGGTCATCGGATTCGAACCAAACAGACCGCCGCCGCGATACTCCAGCTGGCGATTATCGATGCGCAAGCGACAGCACATCGAGCGCGCATCTTCTGGATCCATGTCGGAATTGATGAAGTTTGAGAAGTACGGAATGCCGTACTTGGCGCTGGCTTCCCAAAGATTTTCAATGACCGGATTATCCCAGTTGAAATCTTTAGTGATATTGACCGTCGGAATCGGGAAGGTGAAGACGCGGCCGTTGGCGTCGCCTTCAGACAATACCTCAAGCAATGCTTTATTAAGCATGTTCATCTCTTCCTGGTAATCGCCGTAGTTAGTATCCTGCATCTCGCCGCCGATGATCACCGGATTGCCGGCCATGTGCTTTGGACATTCTAGATCAAGCGTGATGTTGGTAAACGGCGTCTGGAAACCAACCCTAGTTGGTACGTTAACGTTAAAGACAAATTCTTGCAATGCCTGTTTAACCTCGTCATAGCTCAGCTTGTCAGCGCGAATGAACGGCGCCAAGAGTGTATCAAAGTCAGAGAATGCCTGAGCGCCAGCCGCCTCGCCCTGCAGAGTGTAGAAGAAATTGACCACCTGCCCAAGAGCCGAGCGGAAATGCTTAGCCGGTTTGGAGGCAACCTTGTTTTTAACACCGGTGAAACCTTGGCGCAGCAAATCCATCAGATCCCAGCCAACACAGTAAACACTCAGCAAATTGAGGTCGTGAATATGCAAATCACCCTCTTTATGCGCCCGGCCGATTTTTGGCGAATAAATCTTATCCAGCCAGTAGGTCTTGGTAATTTCCGCCGAAACGTAGTTATTCAGGCCCTGCAAACTATAGCCCATGTTGGAATTTTCTTTGACTTTCCAGTCTAGATTGTTAACGTATTTATCGATCAAATCGACGTGCGCGCTGGATGTAATTTCACGCAGCTTTTTGTGCTGGTCGCGGTAGATAATGTAGGCCTTGGCGGTTTTCTTGAACTTGGAATCAATCAAGACATCCTCAACGACATCCTGGATATCCTCGACACCCGGCAAGCGTTTTGGGTTGCGGGTTTCTAGTACCGCCAGTACCTTATCGGTCAATTTGACGGCCTGCTTGGCATCAAATTCGCCAGTCTCCAGGCCCGCCTTCTCGATGGCTTTTTCGATTTTTTTACGGTCAAATTTGACAGTCCGACCGTCGCGTTTTTTGATTGATTTGTACATACCCCTCCTTATTATGGTAATAGCAAACCAGCCCCAACCTCCCCGAGGGGCTTGTGTTGCAAAAAACATTATTTATTTTCTAAAACACTATATGTAGTGCTTAATATAGAATATACACGCGATATATAGCGTTTGTCAACGAAAATACATTGTATTATTTACATGCGAGATGCGGAAGTATTTGTTCCCTCTGATAATGCTAAGACGTCGCGGTGAATCATATCAACAATTTCGGCCTGAGTCAGCTGTTCGCCAATTCGCTGCTCGCCCGGTACATTCAAAATATCTTGATCTTTCCACCACTGGCGCATCTTCGATTCACCAAATTCATGAGCATTTGGCTTGGTAGCGTGGCGGCGCACCGTTTCCTCAAACGATATGTCAAAATAGTAAATCAACTTTTCGCCCTGAAAATCATTCAGCAGCCGATGCAGCATCGCGCCGTATTTTTTACTACTCAAAATACCTTCCAAAATCACCGTATAACCAACGTTATTGCCGTACATGCATAGATCATACATCAGTTGAATTGCCGGGTTGCTTTCACTGTCTTTCACGCGAAGCATCTCCCGCCGCACCACATCCTGCGACACCAGCATCGTGCCGTAGCCTAGTTGACGCTGGAGTAGGCGCGCCGTGCTGGTTTTACCACAGCCAGAATTACCGCGGAGAATGATAAGTGAGGTCGTCACGTGCGCTCCAGTAAATCATAAGCGGTGGCCGCTGACAGCGCCTGCATTTGGCGAAGAGTATCGCCCGGCTGGAGCGGCGGCTTGAGGCTACGGATAAGATAAAAGCCAACAAATGCCGCTAACATCTCCGCATTGAGTTCGTCTAGCCATGGTGTTACATCCTGACCATGGCGCGCCATATCAACCAGAAATTCCGTCGCCCCAGACCCCTGAGGCGCATAGGAAGCCCAATTCCAATCGACCAATTTCAGCTCACCAGTTTGCGGATGAAACGCCAAGTTATCACTGCGTACATCGGAATGATTAAAACAATCCTCTGGCTGTTTGGCGAATTGTTTAGCACGTACCGAAATATCGACTAATCCATCATTCCTATTCAGTAACTCCATCATCTTCTGGCAGCGCTGCTGGTTGACTTCTGATTGTTCTGGCAATAATATTCGGTAATTATCAATCAACTGACGGTGAATATCAGCCTCAGTAATAATTCGATCAATGCCGTCATCCAAGCCAAGCTCCGCCGCTACAAATGGTTGCAGCTGCAGTTCCTCAATCACCTCGTATGGTAACTCTGTTTGTTCCAGCTCGCGAGTTGCCGCTACCACCGCTAAAATATATCGTTTCACCACAAATTTTTCCGCTGGCGGCTGCCATAGCCAGCCGTCGGCTGACGCATAACTGGTTGTCATCAGCACATGTCCATCACCAGCCAGCATAGTCCAATCGGCCACATATTGCGGGTGAAGTTTCTGCAATAACCGCGTCACTTCATAATCTTTTTTCAGCCAAGCTAATTCCCGCTCGCCGTCGTCCGGCAGTAAATCGACATCAACCTCTTTGACAAAAATTGTCTTATCGCCCGCCGACACCAAGGCGCGGCGATTACGCGAAAAACCGCCGCTCACCGAGGTAATTTGTAAATCAGATACATCGACACCGAGCTCCGTTGCAGCACACTGCAATGATCTGTCGGTCAGCAACTTATCAGGGCGAGGCAAGGTTTCCATATGGAAATTATAACATTTACCATATACCTGTTCTATTGCGCCATATAATCAAACAGATCTATGTCAGTCATATAACGAATTACACTCCCGTATCTCGCCGATAAAAGCCAATCGCTGCCACGCCAAGCGCCGCTAAGCTCACAAAGATTAAGACTACCAATTTTCCTAGGTCCAATCCGTCCATCAAACTGCCCGGAATGTTGTAGTAATGGATCAGCGACCAAACGTCGTAAGCTTTCCAGCTTTCAATCAATTTAGCAGTAATCGACAGGGCGTACATTGCTAGAAAAAGCAGGCTGCCAACGCCAATAGCCAGCCCGCGCCGGCCCGTCACCGCCTGGGTGACAAAGGTGAGACTACCAAAACTAAGGCCCAAAAGCCACAAGCTCACACAGGCCCCGGCAACGTGAGTGAGGTTTGGATGAAAGTCGAACAGCGGACCAATGAGCGCAATCGTCATGCACAACAACATCGGAGGAATCACCAATAACCCCGCCATCGCCGCATATTTTTGCAGTACAATCATCACGCGAGTCCGTCGACTAGCGAGGAGTAACTCCAATGTCCCTAAATCCTCTTCCCGACCAATTACCCCAGCACCCAAAATAATCGCCGTAATCACCACGCCGACCATCGCCACCAGTGGAAACAGCTCAATACTCAGCCAGCCTTCTGGCGTGGTGCCAATCGCCAAATCGCCAACCACCGCTTTCATACCAGCCGGCATCATGTCGATGAACGGGCTTAGCTGATCGCTAAATTTATTGAACAACGCTGAAAACAATACTGCCACAACGCTAATTCCAACGCCCAAAAACAGCGGCAATTTGTAATTTTGCCGCACCGTCTGCCGCATCATCGCTTTGCCTCCTCGCCTTCATAATACCGCATGAATAGTTCTTCTAATTCTAGTTCTGATTCGCGCAGGACTTTTGGTTTATGTTCGGCGATGAATGAAACAAACTCTGCCGCGTCACCTTTGACGGTGAATTCGTATTCGTCGCCGCGACGTTGAACGTCGGTGATGGACGGTAGTTTTTTGGCTGCCGTTAGAAGCGGTTTTTTAGCAAAGGTCACAATGTAGCGGTGTGTTGACAGGTGCTTTATGGTCGCGATGTGTTCAATGGCGATCAATTTTCCATCGCGAATAAAGCCAACACGGTGACAAATCTTTTGCACTTCAGCCAGGTCGTGACTGCTGACAAACACCGTGGCACCTTGCTCGGAAACTTCGTGCACCAAATCGTAAAATACCTGCTTCATCAGCGGATCTAGCCCGCTGGTCGGCTCATCCAAAATCAGCAGTTTCGGGCGGTGCATAAAAGCTTGAATCAGACCAATTTTCTGACGATTACCCTTGGAAAGCTGACGAATTGGTCGATCTAGCACCGCCTCAAAACGCTTAGCTAGTTCATCAACATAGTACCAATCAACCTTTCGACCTGTCCGCGCCAAAAACTTCAGCAATTTCCGACCAGTCATAGTTTCATACAGCGCGATGTCGCCCGCTAGATACCCAACCTGATCATGAAGGGCCGTTCGCTCCTCAACGCTCTGTCCGCCCAGCAACTCTACCCAGCCATCCGTCGGCCTCAAGAAATCCATCACCGACCGAATCGTCGTGCTTTTACCCGCACCATTCGGCCCAAGAAAACCAAATACCTCGCCTTCGCGTAGCTCCAGCGACACATTGTCGACTGCCAGTTTATGACCAAAGCGCTTGGTCAGCCCGTGTAACATCAGCGGTGAAGTATCATCCATAACGACTCCTTTTATAGTCATTATTTTCTATGGTTTCAGTATATTATAGTCATACTGAAAGATTAAAGCAATGAGCGAACTTCCACTGCTAGCACGCCATAATGTTTTTGGTCAGCAGCGGAATAATATTTGTTGTATTCGGCAGCGGCAGCTTCGGCACTGGTGGCGTGCGGAATAACACGGTGGTAACCCTCGGCCTGCACCATTTCTAAAAAGGAATTGTAGTGGCGGATAGCGATAATCTCCACGCGTGCTTGATCTGGTTCGCCGTCGTGTAGTATTCCTTCGGCATCGCGAACATCGCGGCGCAGGTGAATCTTATCACCGACTCGGTACTCGGCAAACTTTCCGCGATTCAATCGACCTTCAACCGTCTTCCGCCCGGCGATAATATCGTCGAGTAATTTTGATTCTCGTCCTGAGTGCCAGATTTTCATAATTCCTACAGTGTTGTATCTTTTTATAGTTTTTCTTAACTTCTAGCCAGCAACGGTGTCATAGTAAAATTATAGCACAGCCTATAAACGTGTTTCTGCTAGGCATGCCTACCAAACTACAATAAAATCTTTAGATTAGGCAAACCTTAAACGGCCATTGCCTGCACCTCCTGCCAAATTCGCTACACCAGTCGTTTGCCACGCGTAGTTAGTCGTACCCAGGCGTCGCCATAAGACTGGTCGATTGCCATTAATCCCTTATGCCGCAAGTCCGCCAGCCAATCGTCCAGTTCATCTGCATCACCGTCACTGGCCTGTGGATTTTACAACCAGTCGTCATATGGCTGCTCATCCAACTGCTCGGGACAAGCAGCACACTCAGCCAATAGCCAACCAGTAACATCATGCTATTGAGTGCCTCCAGCGACACGATCACCGACCCGCGCGTCTCGCGGTTGCGCCGCTCCAGGCGGCGACTAAACTGACGTTCGATAAGCTCTGGCAGTTGCTGAGCGTGTTCGCTCGGCGGCAACGGCCGACTTAATTGTACAGAAGTGATAGCATAAATAATCACACTAAAAACCAGTGACAGTGTCATAATCACCGCCAAATAGCTCAGCGCTAGCCGCCTGACGCGCTGCTGTTTCATGATTTATCCTCCAGTTTATAGCCAAAGCCGGGGACGGTGTGAATCAATTTTGAGTCAAATGGTTTGTCGATTTTTCGCCGCAAAAACATAATGAATAGCTCAACATTGTTCGGCAACACATCGGCATCAAAATCCCACACGTGCGAGATAATTTGCTCTTTGGACAGGACCTTACTGGCGTTACGCATCAAATATTCCAAGACGCCGTATTCTTTGGCAGTCAGGTTAATCTCTTGTGAGGCACGCATTACTTTTTTCGAACTCGGATCAAGCGTCAAATCACCGACCCGCAAAACTTCTTCCAACTTCTCATTCGGACGGCGCAGCAAAGCGCGAATACGCGCCAACAACACCTCAAAGCTAAACGGCTTCGCCAGATAGTCATCAGCACCTATATCCAAGCCTTCGACAATATCCCGCTCGGCATCACGCGCTGTCAACATCAAAATCGGCGTCTGATTGCCATCTTGACGTAGCGCCCGGCAAACTTCATAACCATTCATCTCCGGCAGCATCACATCAAGAATAATCACATCATAGTCGTCCGCCATCGCCGTCCGATACCCCTCATCGCCATCATGCGCCACATCGACCGCATAAACTTCATCCTCCAGACCCTCTTTCAGCAACCGCGCAATCGCCGTGTCATCTTCTATTAGTAAAATTCTCATTAGCTAACTATCCTCTTTCTCGACTTTAGTACATAGATCTGAAAAATTACTGAAAACACCCCTCTCAAAAAGAAATTAATCGTCACAACGAATGACAATTTTAGTATCACCTTCCGCTACAACCTCACATTTACCGCCAACCGGATACGTGAACTTCGGGTCGGTGTGACCAAAATCAAGATTAACTATCACTGGAATTTTTGAATCGATATTCTTTGAAAGAATGATGTCGCTAATCATATCGTCGGTCGCCCGAGATTCTCCCTGGAAACGCCCAACTAAAATTGCTTTTACTTGACGAAAAAACGGCTGTTGCATCAACGCCTGCACGTGGCGCTCAAACGTTTCGGTGATTGAGTCGTAGCTATCATCTTCAATACACAAAATAACATCGCCTTCAACTTTCGGAAAATACTCCGTACCATTCAACAGATTTAGACTACACAAATTGCCGCCAATCATTACCCCTTCAGCCGACCCGCTCTGCACAACTCGCGGCCCGTCATTTTCCAAAGCTTGGCGCGGCGAAACTTCGTCATAATTCCACGGAAAATCGTAAAATGTCTCCGATTGTTGAACGACAAGTTCTGCCGGCTGATCTGCAAACAAACACCGCTGAAAATATTCCAATGAATAACTATTTTCCGGCGGCAAACCAAAACAATAGAAATTTGGCATCGTATAAGTCACCAACCCAGTTTTAGCTAAAATAGCGTGATTAAGAACGGTGATGTCAGAAAAGCCACCAAAGATCTTCGGATTGTCTTTAATAATTTGCCAGTTAATTTTACCCAGCATCTGATTTGAATTAAACCCGCCGATAGCCGCCAGAATACACCTCACGTTTTCGTCCATAAACGCTTCCTGTAAATCTTCAACCTTTTCGTCGTCCGTCGGGCAACCTCGCTGACTCTGAGAAAAAGCATTTTTGCTAAACGTAACCTTTAGACCCAGTGATTCTAACGCCGCTTTCGCCCGATCTAAAACTCTTTCGTCAATATCGCTAGCCGAACGCGCCGGCGCAACTACCCTTACTTCATCGCCTGGCTTTAATTTATCTGGTATCATATATTTCCTTTCCTAAAATTAATCAATCAAAAAACCTCCCGCAGGAGGCATACCACAACAACAAGACACCTCCTGCTTACACGTGGAGATGATGGTGATGTTGTGAAAATAATTTCATCATATGAAATAGTATAGCAAAGATTGACTTGATCGGGGAGTAGGCGGTGTGCCAATGACTCAATTAGCGGTCAATCTATCTCGCTAGTACCAGATCGCTTAGGACGATACTACTCCACCGCCAAATCCGTAATCACATCAATAACCTGCACATCATCTGGTAGTGGTACAGGCTGCTTGCAATAGTCGTTTTTTATGAAAAAACTATTTACCCCAGCGTTAATACCAGCTTCGTAATCATAATAGTAGCTGTCGCCGACCATATATACATTTCTAGCATCAAGATTAAAATCTCGCACGATATCTCGTATCACATACATTTTGCCATTTCTATCGCTACCGTCCGAACAGAAAAATCCATCAACAAGCCTCTTGATATTAAGATTAACAATTTTGGCTTTTAACTCTTCAAGTGCTTCTGGTCCTGGGACGGGGTGGGCTGAAACAATAAATATTTTATATCCGCAAGCCCGAAGATTTTTCAGGAAATCATACACGCCATCGACTAAGCTTAAGTTGTTATGGCTATGTTTCTCAACCTGATCACCTTTATAGATACTATCTGGCCGGGAATTTTTATCCGCGCCAGTAGGCCGCCAAAGCGTGCCGTCACCATCAAAAATTACTGCTTTTGCGTTATCTTTACTCATACTGTTCAATCTGTAAAATCCGCATAGCCTACCCCAGCATCTTTCCTAACGTATCAAATGTTCGCCCATTGCGAATAGTGATCAGTGGGTAAAACTTTTCTTTCATTAGTAACTTATGGTATGAGGTACGCAAAAATTCCTTCTCATTATATTTACCCCAAAATACCGCCTTTTTACCAAAATGAACGATTTCATCATGAAGCGGCATTTGACCGATCCGCTCCTTGATATATTCAGGGTCGATGTCGTCGGTATAGAATAATACATCTTTCCGCGCCAGGGGCTGGTGCCACCACTCTGGCAGATTAGATACTTCGTTTAAATACTCATCTTTCGTCAAAATGACGTGTTTGATAGTAAATGGAAAACGCCCTAATATGGTAGCGATATCATCTTTGATTGTCGTCAGTTCGTCATCAGTGTCAAATATAACGTTACCACTATTGATATAAGTGACGACATGCTGATACCCCAGATCCTCGAGGCTTGCTGTGAGGTCTTTCATGGAAACTTTATTTTTACCGCCAACATTGATACCCCGAAGCAACAAGATATATCTCATATTCCTTAGTATACTATCGCCTGCGCCTCCGGCCAAATGCGCTGAACCAGCTGCCGCAAGTCTGCCAGCACATGCATCGCCGTTCGGCGCGGCATGCCCATTTGTGCTGCCAGCGTGGCTGCATCGTCACCGCCGTCTTCGTAGACTTGCTGCAACACCAGTGCCTCGTTAGTGGTTAAGTTGATTTCGCTTGCTTTCACCTTGTTCATGATCATCCTTTCTGTTAGTGATGAGTATATGATAGCTAAGCAATCTGTAATTTCGCTGTAAGCCGCTCGACTCTTTGACGTCCCTTCGTGACCGTTTACCTAGCAAAGAAAAAACACCTCCGTAGAAGTGTCTTTTCTTGGCTCCGGGGGCGGGGTTCGAACCCGCGGCCTATTGGTTAACAGCCAACCGCTCTACCGCTGAGCTACCCCGGAATACGTGTCGTATTATAGCGAGTTTTCAATCAGTTGTAAAGTTACCGGCGGACAATTTCCAGGGCTTTTTTCAAGATTTCTGCCTCCGAGCGCGATTTCTCATTATCTACCGCTTCCCGCTGCTTAATCTCCTTCACTAAATTCTGCCACCACGCCTCTTTTTCTGCCTGCCGCGGTACCAACGACCGCACCTCGCCGTCGCGCTTATCTAACATCCCAGCCGCCACCAAATTATCAACATGCTTTGCCACCGTTGAAACCGACTTATACCCCAACGCCCGCATAATTTCCCGCAGTGTCGGGCTATAGCCATTGCCCTTGATAAATCCATCGATAAAATCCAGCAGTATTTTTTGCTTTTTTGTTGGCTGCATGCTTTTAGTATAACCTGCCCGCATTATTTGCGCTATACTAAAGAGGTGAAGCGAGTATCATCGACGATATATGTGTGGCTACTGGCCGCCGTGCTGTTTGGCGGCGCACTGTCACTACAGCCGAGCATCAGCCTGGCGATGCTCGATTTTCCGTCGTTTCGCATCGGACTATATCAAGTGGCGGTGATCGGCGTTGTTGGCTGCGGTCTTGGCATAATGGTGCGCCAGCGACTGTGGCCCCAAGGGCGATGGTGGTGGCTCGGCATTGGCATGCTGGCTATCACTAGTATCGTTGGGCTGTTATTATCTTATGTCCGAGCGCGTACCGCATTATATACGGCATCGCTTTTATTGCTGCTGATAACCGCAGTATGTGCTGCCCTGATGTACCGGGCATTATCGGCGAGTGATCAGCGCCGCCTCATGACAATTGGCTTGTGGAGCGGCATTGTGTTCGGTGTGTTAGCGGTGCTGCAGCTCATCATCGCCCATATTGAACCAACGGCATTCGGTACGCTCTGCTCGGGTTGTCACGCCGGCGTGTTTGGCTTTGTCAGGATCAATCTATTTGCCGCTGAGCCGCAATTTTTAGCAAGCAGCTTATTACCAGCCCTGTTCGTCGGACTGTGCTGGCGAGAACGGCGACTGGCAGGCTGGAGCGTTTTTGGTAGCAGCGTGGCGATCAGTCTGACGTTCTCGCGCGGCGCGTTTATCGCGGTAATTGGCGCAGGCATCGTGTACGGCGTTGTCCGCTGCTGGCAGCGGTGCGGGAGAAATAGGGACAATACTACTGACGCGGCGCGGGCATCTCATCACGATGCGTGGCGTCAACTCGGCATCATCACGGCCGGATTCGTGGTTGGATGTACCCTACTACTGGTCTCAGCGGTGATTCGCTATCACAACACACCGCACATTGCCTATAATACCGCGGTGAGTATGCTCGACCAGTTGTCGCTCGGCCGCATCAAATTACCGCAAAAAAATACCATCCCAACGCCGGGTGGCACACCCTCACCGCAAGCACCACCAACCAACGAGACCACGGCACCGCAATCATCACCGTCACCGCCCACCACCCAGCCAAACCCGCTCGCTCCATCAGCCAATTTCCAGCCATCGGGTTTCGTCACCGCTTCAGCTAATGACCGACTCAACGCCGCTCGACTGGCGCTCCGAGCCTGGGCGTCAAATCCGCGCACCATACTCTTTGGGACTGGCCTTGGCAATCTCGGCAGTTTTATCCAACATCGGCTGCATCAGCCGGTGTCGACCGATCATACGGTGTATATTTTCTACGTTTTGCTGCTTAGTAATATCGGCGTTGTCGGTATGATACCGCTACTAGTACTGCTCACCGTCGCGCTATGGCGCAGCGGCCAATGGCTACTAAAGCAATGGGGGCGATTTGCCTTACTGCTAACGACGGCTATCGCTATCCACTTTTGGTTTTTTGGCAGCTTGATCAACTCGGTACATTGCCTTGCATGGATTGGTATTTTCTTGTATAATCACCCCAAAGGTCATGAAGAAGAACTCTGATTTTTACTTCAAATTGGTGTTGATCGGGCTGGACGTACTGGCGCTAGTTGGTGCGTTCACGGCGGCATACATCATGCGCGTATCACTCGACACGCGACCCTTCCATGTGCAAATTGGAGCGCTGGAGTTTATCACGTCGATTGTGCTGATGCTGCCGCTGTGGGTTGTCTTGTTCTCGTTTTTTGGGCTATACGACCGTGAGCACTATATTCATCCGCTGCGTGAATTTTGGCGACTGGGTATGGCGGCGGTTTGCGGCATCATGATGATGATTTCCTTTAGCTTCTTTAGTAACACACCGCTCTTTCCGGCCAAGATGGTGGTGATTTATGCGCTGATCATCAGCTTTGTCATCTTGCTCATCCTGCGTAGCGCTGCCAATATCGTCAGGCTACATCTGCTGCGCAAAAATATCGGCATCAAGCGCGTGGCGCTGGTCGGCAACGCCGAATCGACGCGGACGCTGGCCGAGTTTATTAGCGCCCATCCGTCAACCGGCTTTCACCTCAGTGCTATTATTTCTAAAGACGGACTAATCCCGCCACGGCTCAAGGGTTTGCGGCGTTCGACATTGGCATCGGCCTTGACTCGCGATAAAATTGACGCCATTATCCAGACCGACACCGCTCGCAGCGAAGCGCACTATAACTTGGCCGAGCAGCACTATCTCGATTTTTATCAAGCGCCAGCCCTCGATGGCCTGATGACCGCACGGCATACGGTCGAGATTATCAATTCCGTGCCGCTAGCGTACATTCACCCAACGCCGCTGGCCACCGGCTACGGACGCGTGGTCAAACGGTTGATGGATCTCATCGGTGCGACCATCGGCATTATCATTACCTCGCCGATTATGCTACTGGTGGCAATCGCCGTTAAGCTCGGCGACCCGCGCGGCCCCGTACTGATGCATGGACAGCAGCGGCGACGCTTAACCCAGTTTAATCGCCCGTTCAAGGTATATAAATTTCGCTCGCACTACGCCAAGTTTGACGGCAAAACTGACGAGGAGGTGTTCGCGATGATTGGCAAACCGGAGCTGATCGATGAATATCGGCAAAATGGTGATAGGCTCAACCACGACTTTCGCGTCACACCAGTCGGTCGTTTCATTCGCCGGTTTAGCCTCGACGAACTGCCGCAGTTATTTAACGTTATCAAGGGCGATATTAGCCTCGTTGGGCCGCGGGCGCTGGTGCCGCACGAGCTGAGCAATTACGAGAAAAAGCACACGCTACTGACGGTCAAGTCTGGCCTGACTGGCCTAGCGGTTGTGTCGGGGCGGCGCAGTATCGGTTTTGAAGAGCGGCGGCGGCTGGATCTCTATTATGTACAAAACTGGAGTTTGTGGCTGGATATCACCATTCTTCTCAAGACCTGCCTGGTCATCTTTAAGAAGGAGCCGTGATGCGCACCCAGCCGACCATCGCGATCGTTCATGACTGGCTGTATGGTGGCGGTGCCGAGCAGGTTGTCCTGGCGCTACACCGGCTCTATCCTGACGCCCCAATTTATACCTCGTATTGCTCGAGAACGTGGCGAAAAAAACTTGATAACAAGGTAGTGACTGGTTATTTACAGCATTGGCCATTTGCTCAGCTCAGGCGACTACTGCCGGTGCTCAGGCAGCGATGGTTTGCGCGGCTGGATCTCGGGCAATTTGATATTATCATCTCCAGTTCTGGTAACGGTGAGGCCAAGTTTATCCGAACCACCCGCCCCGATCAACGACATATCTGTTATTGTCATACGCCGACGCATTTTTATTGGCGGCACTATCAGGAATACCTGCGTCGACCGAGCTTTCGACCACGGTGGCTGGCGCGACTGGGCTTGCGGCTGCTGGTCCGACCCCTCCGGCGGCGTGATTATCAGGCGGCGCAGAGGGTTGATGTCTTTTTGGCCAATTCCACCGCCATTCAGGCTGATATCAAGCAATTTTATGGCCGGGACAGCATCGTCGTCTTTCCGCCGGTGCAAACAACCAGCTTTATGGCACTCGCAAAAACCCGACCGCGCTCCGTGACGCTACCTGCCCGACCACGCTGCGTAGTGTGGGGACGCCTGGTGCCGATGAAGCGGCTGGACTTGGTAATTCAGGCCTGTCAGCAGCTCGGTTGGCCGCTCGACATCATGGGTAATGGGCCTGACCGTGAGCGGCTGGAGAAGCTGGCGGGTGACTCGACGCGCTTTCTTGGCTACGTCAGTGACGAGGCCCGGGCTGCCGCCATTCAACAAGCTGACCTATTCCTATTTACCGCCCACGAAGATTTTGGTGTAGCACCAGTTGAAGCCTTGGCCGCTGGACTGCCAGTGGTAGCATATCAAGCTGGTGGCGCACTGGACTATATCAACCCTGGTAAGAACGGCTGGTTTTTCGCCGAACAAACCGTTGAGAGCTTGGTGGCAACGCTCCAAACACTGCCCGACCAGCGAGTCTCGCCGCGAGCCATCGCCACCTCCGCTAAACCATTTGCCGAACATGCCTTTACGACTGCCATAAAGAAAATTGTAACCAACGAAAGGAGGGGCGCTCATGCGCATCGCCATTGATGCTCGTACATTGCGGACGAGCACCGGCCGTTACGTCGAACGGCTGATTCACTACCTACAAAAAATCGACAACCGAAATGACTACATCATTTTGCTCAAGCCAAAAGATATGGACAGCTGGCAGGCTGATAACCCACGCTTTCAGAAAGTCGCCTGTCCATTTGCTGAATTTTCATTTGCCGAGCAACGTAGCTTTAAGAAACAGCTGGAGGAGCTGCGCCCAGATCTCGTGCATTTTGCGATGGTTCAGCAGCCCGTGTGGTACCGGGCCAGCCCAGTCGTCACCACCATGCAAGACCTGACCACCGTTCGGTTCAGCAACCCCGACAAGAACCCGGTAGTCTTTTGGGTGAAGCAGCAAATTTATAAATGGGTCAACAAAAAAGTTGCCCGAAAGTCAGCTCATATCATCACCATCTCTGAATTCGTCAAGCGTGACTTGGTGGATTTTACCGGGGTCAGTCCGGACAAGATTACCGTGACACTTGAATCCGCTGACGAGCTACCAAAGGGCAATGATCCGGTCAAAGAGCTGGTTGGCAAAAAGTTCATCATGTATGTTGGCCGGCCGACGCCGCATAAAAATTTGCGGCGGCTGATCGATGCATTTGTGCTACTACAGCAGAAGCATCCTGAGTTGATACTGGCATTAGCGGGTAAAAAGGACGGCAATTATGCTCGCCATGAGGCGTATGTTACTGAACGTGGTATTACAAATGTCGTCTTCACCGGTTTTGTGTCGGACGAGCAACTGCGCTGGATGTACGAGCATACAGCTGTGTATTGCTTCCCGTCACTAAGCGAGGGCTTTGGTCTACCAGGCCTCGAAGCCATGCTACACGGCGCACCGGTTGCCTCGAGCACTGCTACTTGCCTGCCAGAAACACATGGTGAGGCGGCTCACTACTTTGATCCGTATAGCGTTGAGGACATAGCGCGGGCAATTGACGAACTTCTGACTGACGAGAAGCGACGTCGTGACCTCATCAAGAAGGGTAAACAGTACGTCAAAACTTTCTCGTGGCAGCGAATGGCCGAGCAGACGCTGGCGGTGTATAAACAGTATGGCCGTAAAGACACCAACTCATAGTGGATAATCCTAACTCATTCAAATTAGGCATGCCCTAGTCGTTTAGGTCGTGGCTCGGCTGCTGGGTTATTTTTGCAACTGCTTTGCGATGTCACCACACTTGGCGGCCACATCCCGCCGCGCCACCAACACACCGTCTGGCGTGTTGACCACCACTACATTATCAAGGCCGATCACCGCCACCGGCTTGTCTGGCTGCTCATTACGAATATAGGTATTGGCGACGTCGATGGTATGAATGTTGTCACCATATGCGTAATTACCCGCCTCATCCTTGGTAACCGCGTCGTGTAGATCCTTGAAATTACCGATATCCATCCAGTCAAAGCTGGCCGATACCATAGCCAGCTGATGAGCTTTTTCGATCAGGGCGATGTCGATGACTTGATTATCTAGCGCCAGGTACGCGTGATTGTAGGCCTCGCTACCGAAGTCAGCAATTGACGCTAACGTCTGGTAATTTGACCACAGATCTGGGGCACTCCGCTGCATTTCATTCATAAACACCTCAACCGAGCCAACAAAGTAGCCACAATTCCACAAATAATTTCCCGACTCGACATACTGCTTCGCCGTCTCGTAATCAGGTTTTTCCTTGAACGACTCGACATTATAGACGCCCGCTTGAGCATCAATCACCCCATCGCGCTGAATATAACCAAAGCCAGTCGACGGGAAGGTCGGCTCAATGCCGATAAGCGTAATACAACCACGCTCACGAGAAATGCGCGCTGCTGTATCAAACGAGTGGGCAAACCCCTGGGTGTCACGCACATTATGATCAGAATGAATAAAGGCAATCGGCTCAGTCTGGTCATGATGACGATTGATATAATCCAGCGCAAACACGATACAGTGCGCTGTCCCCCGCCGTCCCGGCTCGATCAGAAAGGCCTCGTCCGGCAATTCCGGTAGCTGTGCCCGCAGCGCCCCGGCGTGGCTGGCCTCGGTCACCACGTAGATAGTATCACCGAGCTTTCTCGCCCGGTCATAGGCTTGTTGGACCATGGTGCGCTCACTAGTTAACGCCAAAAGTTGTTTTGGTTGAGTAGAGGTTGAGAGTGGCCAGAGACGCGTGCCTGAACCACCGGCAATAATTACAGCTATCATACTATATAGTATACCGAGTTAGGCGCACAAACACCACCTATTCTTTGGCGAACTCTGTGTCCATCCAATAATATTTATAAACTGAGGTACTGCGTATCCTTGTTGTTCTTATAGCCAAAGCCCCTCGCTTCGGCTTCTAGTGTGTTAAAGAATTCTTTTATTTCCTTATCCGTTGGCTGTTCTGACATCAGCGCAAGCCTCCCTAGCACCATATTGCGCAAGTCATAAGCTGGCTGTTTGACCTCAGGCCTTCTCAGCAAATAGTCAAGCTGGAGTGCAAACTGTTCATATCGCTTCCTATCGAAAGTAGGATTGTCTGTTTCCTGCTCAACCTGCGATTCTGGATATATCAGGTCAACCTCAATTGCGCCAACACGCTCTCCATTAGCCCTTGCTGCTAGGGGATTATCATACATATAAATCCAGTTATTCATCCCCGGTCTATCTGATGGGTATCTCAGCAGATGTTGTATTCCTTGACGACTATAACCTCGTGGACCAGCGAGCGCATCCGGCGGCAAACCTAGCGTACGTTCAAGCACCCAGCCAGCCAATTCTTCGGTACGCCGCTGGAATGGCGGCATTGATTCTTTCGAACGCTCCGTCCGTCCGATAATGACAACTGAGTGGCCATCCCCTGAATTATCATCCTGTGAGTCACCATCCCCCAGCATCCTACTAATCTCTTCTGCAAAATCTGGCATACCCGTTTTCTCTGGCTCGGAGGTGATAATTTTATTTCCACCTTGATCTAGTACACACCTCGCACCAATCTGTCGCTGCTTGGGAATTCCTCCTTCTTCTGGTTTAACACATACTACGGTAGCCCCAAGCTGACCGAGCCCCTTTGCAATACGCGGATCAGGCGACGCATCAACCACAACGCATGGCAGCTCATGGTCTTTGACACATCTCTTTACAGTCATGCGTGCGAGGCCGTGACGGAGATCATTATAATTATACTTTGTTCCCGTCACCATAACAACTGGTGCTCCCTCTATAGGAGGGCTCTTAACTTTACTCATACTATCATTTTAACATATAAGTTTAATTTGTCAATGACAGATCAGTCCTCTTACACTTCAAAAACGCTTTGCACAAACGATACTGCGTCCTCTACACGCTTCACGTTCTCTCCCTGTTCACCCGGACGCATTTCGATTGACACAACACCCTCATAGCCAATGGACTTTAGCGCATCAGCTGCAGCGCGATAGTCAACATCGTCTCGATCATAAACTCGATCAAGCATCGGAGCGCTAACGTGAAAATGCTTCAAGATATCGCCATTGTTTCGTATCGATTCGCCAATATCATCGCCAGCCAGCGCCATACATGCCGTGTCAAGATGTAGGCCAATCCCCTCCGAGTTAATCGTACGAACCAGCCGTGCGCCTTCATCTGCTGTTGTCACGTAGTCACAATTATATTGAGGTGCATTCGGTTCGATACAGAGCATGGTGTTATGCTCCTTGGCGACATCACCGAGCTCAGCAAAGAAACGGCTTGCGATACCGTCCGCCTCTTCTACTGACATCGCACCGCGCTGTCGATTCTTTGGCGAACCAAACACCAATCGACCAGCACCCATATCTCCAGCTAGTCGCAAAAAGTCAGCCAAATATTGCCGCATTTCGTCACGAAGCTCGCTTGATTCAAACAGCTTTAGGTCAGGGCGTGCAAACAGCATCGACTGAAAGGCTGCGATCTCAATGCCATATCCCTTCCACCACTCGACATATTCGTTAATTTGCTCGGGAGTCGCCTTGGTCGGATCATCCCAACGCTTCGTCGGCGCGATCTCGACGTAGCGCACGCCAAGCTCCCGCAACTTTGCGGCGACGTCCGCTTCTTCTTCATTTGTCCATGCGATGTTCGATATAGCTAGTTTCATATGGTAATTATACCACTATTTATCCTATGGGCTATGCCGCGAGACCACATTGCTTTTTGAAGATTTTGATCTCTTCCTTAAGAACCTTCGGGTTCAAAGGACCTCTCATTTCGATTGATACCCAGCCATCATAATTAGCCTCTCTGAGGGCATCCATATAGCCTCCTTGGAGAACCTCCGGCGCAAGTGAAAGCCGCTTCAGCTCCGGAGCACTGGCATCAATACCGCGTACACTATCTCTATGGTTATGAATCAGTGAAGCCAAATCCTCTGGCATGTCCCCAGCACCATACATCGCTGCTGTATCAGGATGAATTCCAAACCCCGGATGGTCGATGCGATCAGCCAGTTTCCTGGCCTGTTTTAGGTTTTCCACGAACTTGTTGCCATAGCCTGATAGCGGCTCGATTGCTATCTGCGTATCGTTATCATGGGCCGCAATAGCAACTCTGCCAAACAGTTCAGCCGCTCTCTCCATAGCCTGCTCGCCACTAAGCTCTCCCGGGTTGCGTAACCCCGGTGAACCAAATGACATCGAGTCTGCACCGAGTGACCCAGCAAGGTCGGTTAGTCTCTTTAGATGTTCTGTTAGATTTTTACCCTCTTCTTCAGTACCGAAAATCTTCGCATTCTCTCCAACTCCGTATGTCAAAGATTGCAGCCCAACAACCGCCAGACCGAGATCCCCGAGACGATTGCGATATTCTCCAGCTTTCCGCTTCAAAGTCCCAAGTCGATCTTTAAGCTCCTGCCCAGAGAGATTGGCAATCTCTGGTAAGCTTGGCCAAATTATCGTCGGTGCAACCACAAGACCGTCAACACCACACTGCGACACACGCTTCAGTGCTTCTTGTTGATCTTCACCAAAAGCAATATTCGAGATAGCAAGCTTCATTGACTCCTTCGAATTCATACCCGCATTATACCATGATTACTTATTTTTTGCAACAAACTCCTTGATACCAGCTAGCTCCTCTGCCTTTGTATATAGATAATTGCCCTCGCCGCCATACACCTCAGCATATTTACTGTGCATATCCCAGTAGGCCGGTGTTACTCCCTCCGGCGTGTTAGTAAACTCCATACCAAAGGCAACCTTGGCGACTTCCCGCGTGCTGACTGGTGGCGTCGCAAAATTAACCAGTGGCAGATTATTCTCTAAAGCAATGGTGATATCGCGCCAAATATTGGCGAGATTATAGTACTGATACATACCATCAGCATGAATTTTCTCAACCATGTTATTGTTCATCAGATCATAAATAACATTCTTCTTCAGCCCATCGCCAAATAGCCCCGGCAGGCGAACAATTGTTGTGTCAAAGTTCTCACGACAGAATTGCTCAAGATAATACCTATTAACTCCGTATGGCAAAAGCCCTTCGGTTTCAATGGGTGTATCTTCGTTAGCACCATTTGGGTTTTTATAAACACCGACTGTCGAGATCAGCACGAACTTTTTAATCTTTGCTTTTTTAATATGTGAAATAAAATCTTCAATCTCCGCCCGGTCGACCTCTGGCTCCTGATTAATCCGCCACATCTCCGCACGGTTTGCAGCGCTCACCACCAGGTCGTATTCCTGACCTTCAATATCAGCTATATTTTTACTGTTATAATAATCGTCAAACTCATGTTGACTCTTTATATTTCCACCGACAAAGCCAGTGTACCCAATTAAGGCAGTCTTCATAGTATATTCCTCCTGGCTACAATTATGTCAGATTTTATATAAAACACAACGATAGCCAGTATGGACATGCGGCACTATCAATTATAGAATGGTTTAGGCACTATGAAGAAACCTAAAATTTTAGGCCAGATAACTCTTAAACAAGCACTGCTTTTTACCGCAGTATTTGTAAGTATTACCCACTTGTTGGTTTTCGTAGGCTACGCTGTGTTCGCAGCTCTCGGGAATGGCCTGGCGATGGATTCCTATGCGGCCAATGGGACGTTCCAGCTATACAACCCCCTCCGTCGATTACTTGATGGTGAAGTTTTAGCACGAGACTTTCCATTCTTTCACGGGGTAGGAGTTCCCCTGCTTCACTTTCCCTTGTTCTACATCATGGGTCACAACTTGTTTGCTGTGGAGGTCGCAAAGTTGTTGCTGTCGCCGCTCCTATTCCTCATCTCGTCTTTCTTGCTATTTTGGGCCTATTTCAGAAACGTAAAGAAAGCAGTCTTTACAACAAGTATATTTACCGTCATTTCACTACTGTGCATCGATGCGATTTGGGCAGGTAATTCCCTTCTAGGCCTTAGGACAGCATTTCCATTCATCACGGCGGCTTTTATGTTATGGCACCCAGACTGGCGCGTTAACATCGGTAAACATAAGACGAGAGTCGACTTTTATTATCCTATTCTCTATACCCTCATGGGGATTTCCGTCGCCTGCGGAACCGAACAAGGCCTTGCATTCATTCTTGCTTATGTGCTCATCAGAGCGATTCAGTATATTCGTTCCAAAGAGATGATAAAAAAGCGGGTGCTGGCATTTGTTGGCGAGTTATGTGGTGTAGCACTGGCCATATATGTCGTGCTTTCAATTATGACGCTTGGCCACGCACACGAGGCACTTTACTATGCACTCGTTGAAGTTTCAGGCGACCAAGGATGGTACTTTGGTGCTCCACCAAATAATTTTTTGCAATTAAGCAATCTTGATCAGTTATTCACCAACAGGATGCTATTCTACATGCTGCCCATCATTATCGGCGGTGTTGTTGCCTATATAATTGGTGTAAAGAAAGCTCTACTGTCCAAAAAAGAAACGTTCGTTTTCTCTATCTTGCTACTATATGGCCTGGTGGTGTTTGCTGTTTCTGCCACTGGTTACTGGGCACCCAGTGCGCAGCTCATACCACTAGAGCGAGCAGCGGGAGTTATTCTTGTGGCGATAGTAACTCGTGTAATATATAACCTGATTCAAGTAAAAAAATCGACTCCTAGCGCTAAAAGTAAAGGCTTCTCGGTCTTAGCATTCGGGTTATTGCTTGGTAGCATCATCGCCCTAGGATACAACACCGCGGTATTTCTACAAAAAATTGATTGGATACCGCTAAGACACATTATTACTGAGTCAAGAAAGGCCAGGCATTCTACTGATGATGCTGAATATGTCAGCACCGCCTGGAGGAAGCGCCTCGAGGCCTTTGCTCCACATATTGAAAAGGGGGCACGTGTCTGGTCTACCTACACCAGTGTTTATGATTCGATTCGCCAACAGAAGAATGGATCTTCAGGGGGTGAAGACTATATTATACACGCCCTAGGCCCCGCCAGAAGAAATCACTACACTCAAGATTTTATAACACAAAAGCCTGATTACGTCATAACCCTAAATCCCTCATATTTTAAGTATGAGGAGTGGCTGTGGACTCGTCACTGGGAATTTTATAAAGCGCTTCAGGACAACTATACTATCGTTGCAACAAATGATTCTCATGTTTTGTGGAAACGCCGGGCGGGTACTGCGGCACAGAAAAAGACGAGCCATCCGAAACACCGCATACAAAAAGACACAAACGGAGATTATGTCATTACTGCTGGTGCCGCAAACAATATACGCGTGTTTGAGGTGTCGGTTCGCTACAGCGCTAGAAGCGTTCTACCTATGACCGCTAAACTACCGAGGTACCTCCTAGAATTATCTGGATCATCACTACAAAAACATCCTGTGTCGCTACCACAATACGACACGAGCTGGAGCTTCCCTGTGGCACTGGCACCAAATGATTCATCCATACGAATTTCGCCAAAAGTTTATAGTTTGATACCGGGAGCTTCTCTGGAAATACAAGACGTATCTTACCGCGAGGTCACCGCCCAAAATAACCTGTATATCTATCAAAGTAACTTTTGCCTACATAACGCTAATAAATGCGAAGGGATTAATAAACGCTAGCTACGAGCGGCGGCCTTCTTTCTTTGGTCGGCTTAATATTATCGTGAATAGTCCGGACAATATCGTTGCAAAGACCGACCAGTAAATATACCGATAATCAACCGCCACCGCCATAGGAACGTATGCCACGATATATATAAGACCCGACAAGGCCACTGCACGGATAAAGTGTCGCTGTACCTGTTCTCGTATTCTCCTGCTCTTATAGTAAATGAAGACAAGGACAGCAAGATACAACCACGGCTGGAAAATCAGAGGGATATTCGCCTGAGCACCGCCTTTAACATATGCCGCTAGGCCACTGATGGCATATTCATTCTTTACCGCGGCACCGACCTGATTTTGCTCAATACCAGACTGAAAAATATACATACGCTCTGGTTGCGGAAAGAGAAATATCGAAAAAGTTGCCAACCGATATGATGCATATCTTATTGGATGTCTTATGATCGTCGATAGCCAATCATTAAATACACCTTGATGTTCATTTTTGAGTGCTTCTCGCTGAGTGGCCGTTGTACATATGATATAAGAATTCATAATATCTTTTGTTTTATCGCGACAGGTGTCATGAATTTTTTTATACATAGACCACCGACCGTGATGTTCTCTATCAAAATTAGCAACGTGAACTATATCATCAAGTTGTATGGCGGTAATCGGATGGGTTTTCTCACTGGACTGATTAATAACAGCAGTGGCACCAATCGTTACCACTAAACCAATTATTACACCGGCAAGACCGCTCCATACAGGAAGTCGCTTGGTAAATAATCTCGGTAGCACAAACAAGATAGGCAGCACCGCAAACAATGCGTTATATCGTAACATGCCAGCATAGAGAATCAATAATAGCGCCAGTCCGATAATCCCATATGTAGCAATACGTCCTAACGGTTTTTTACTACTTATAGCGAACCAGATGAGCATCACCGCCAACGTCAGACTGAATGCCATCTGAACATCTTTCCATATGACGCCAGCAATGTTCACTATATTAGGCAGTAGCAAAATCATGTAGGTAGAAAGAGCCCATGCGCGATTACGAGTGTGCCGATACACGAGAATCGATAACATAAACATAGCCGCGACAAGCAGCATCAGCTGAAAAATTAACATAGATGAGATGTGACCAGTTACCCCAATCAAAAGCCCCCACAGTCGCGTCATCACTGGCGGATGCCAATCGGTGAGATGGGCTACACCCGTGGCTTGCTCAAGGTGGCTGATGGAGTCGGGCGACATATATCCGGGATAGAAAATAATGACAAGCAGCGCTAGTATACTCACTGCTACTAACGCAGACTGGATGTGAAATTTTGAGAAGCTATTTTTTATGCTTGCGATATTTTCCGACCACCGCATAGAATAACACCCTCAGAACGTGCATGTTTCCCTTAATTGGGCTGATTTTTGTTGGCGTCTTGCCCTTCTTCGGATAGGTTCGTACCACTGGTGTTTCGGCTGTTTTATACTGCTTGCGGCGGCTGCTCTCTATGGCAAGATAGTAATGAAGCTCATAGGTTTGAAATATATCACGAAATACAGCAATGTCCGGGTCTTTGAGTAGCTTTGCGCTATACGCACGAAAGCCATTTGTGGTATCGGTATGCTTCTGGCCGGCCGCCAGGCTTATCAGCGGCGCATGGATTAGGTGAAGGCCTATCTCTCTCGAAAGCGGCGTATTTACCGCCTTGCCGCCTGGTATAAATCGTGAACCCTGAATGTGGTCATATCCCTGATCGAGCAGCTTAATAAAGTCAGGAATTCTCTCTACACTATCCTTGCCATTACCGTCAACAACGACCACTCCTTCATAACCCTCAGAAAGAGCCCAGGCGAACGCCATTCTCATTTGTGCGCTTAATTTGCCCTTGCCTTTCTTTGTCAATAAAGCGCGCACGTCTTGAGATTTCAAAAAATCAGTTTCAAGCGAACCATCAGTACTACCGCCGTCAGCCACTACAATATCAATCTGTTTTGCTAGCGGCTTCATTTTTTGTAGTTGCTTTTGAACACGCTCTCCCTCATTAATGACGAAAACGCACACGCAATATTTGTGCTTTTTCTTGTTTATTTCATTTACCTCAAAGTCTGGAAACTCCCACTCTGGATGATCTCGGCGGATACGATCTTGCTTGTTGGTCGGAGCTTTTGTCATGATGTAATATTCTTCCTTTCTGCGTTCGCTAGTGACGTTGTACTGCTCAGCTCGTCAAGCACATAATACCTGGCATCTCGTCGCGATTCTACTAGTATTTTACCAATGTATTCAGACAGAATTACCATAAATAAAAATAGGATAAAAAACATTCCTGATAGCTCAAGCGACGTCGACACCCAGCCCTCTGCAACATTCTTTTTGGTGAGAGCTATGACCACAACATAAAGCGCATACATCATATTTACAACACTGGCAAAGAACCCAACCCACGACATAAAGCGGAGCGGGTGTGTCGAGTGGCTGGTAATGATATCGAGCGCCTCTAGTGTCCCTCGCCCGAAGCCATGTTTTTTTACAGGATCAACCAGAGGTGAATAGGTATACTCGGTATATGAATAGCCGATAGTCCTGATCATGTGCCGAATGTGGCTATCATGTCGAGTTGATAGAGTTATCGCTCGTATGGCACGACGATTGAGAGATATAAGATATGTTGCTTGTAGTGGAATATCTATATTGATGTATTTGCGATTATACCAATAAAACAACCTGCGACCGATACCAGATTTTGACAGAAGGCGCTTTGTGGTTATGTCGGCAACACCCTGTACGATATCGTGTTTTTTATTCGCCTCAACAATGTTCATTACATCCTCTATACCGTCAATAGCGGGATTAGTTACTACCGCATAGTCGCCAATTGCCCCTTCAAGACCAGCGATAATGGCGATATCATATGTGTATTGTCGAGAGAGGCGGATAAGCCGCATACATGGCAGTTCATCAAGAAGACCACTAACAGCAACCACACTATTTTGACTCAAATCATTATCGACAATTATAATCTCATAATTTGTGTAGCTACCCATTAATCTCTGTGAGAGCCTGCGACAATAGTCGGGAAAACCATCAAAGTCGCGCGTTACGACAATAACCGACACAAAGATATCTTGTTTACTCGATTTTTTATTTGTCTTAGTCGAACTATTTTTTGCCATATAGCTTGTCTAACTCCTCGTACACATCGTAAATATTATCTAGCTTACCGCCCATTATACAAACATACCCGTTGTAACCCAAATGGGCCTTAAACAAAATAGGACGGCTATCATCATCTTCACTCTTAACGAGCACTGTCTTTACTTCAACGATCGACTCCTCGTATTTCATGTCCTTGAGGGCTGGGATAAAACGCACCACATCGTTATACATTTGTTTATAATTACTCTGGAAAGAACTTTTGTCGAGATAGGCGTGCGTGTCAATTTTTTCAGCCGGCGTATCCTCGTTGTCAACCCATGACTCGTGCGGCGTATACCTGACATGAGAGAGTGTATATAATCCCCTGGAGGGAAACGGCATAATAGAGAAAAACGGACCGTCCATCACCGTAATACTAAAGTCCTTTAGGTGCTCCGGCAAACTTACTAAGCACATTTCTGTAACTTCATGCTTCAAGCCAACAAGCGGTATATTTGATGCACGATGGAGCGTGTTAATGTTAGCATACGTGCAATTTAATACGAAGTCGCCCCTGAATTTGCCACCATCAGTAATAACGCACAGTCCATCTGGCGTTTCATCAATCATCGTAACGCGACAGCCCGTGTGAAGCGTTATCCCCGGACGATCGTTAATTTGCCGCAGTAAGTCGTCTCTCAGGGCGTGGGCATTAAAGGCATATTCTTTAACCTTAAAGACTTCTTCAATGAGATTTTTATTAAACATTTTTTGAATGTTTGGCGGAGCTACCGCTATATCTGCCTCAATCTTATCCGCAAAATTCTTGAATTGATGTGCATTAACCTTGGATAGATGCTTGGCAACAGCATAGTATTTATTAAAATCTGAATGAATTGCCGCTCCAAACTGTTTCGTAAAGCGTGGAAAATTAACTGCCGAACGATATCCCGTTAGAATACTTCTCGGGTAATGATAGCCATTGTGTACCCTGGCTTGGTTAACATATGACGCCCGAGTCATCGTCTGTTTTTCTTTTTCTAAAATATCGATATTCTTGACGCCCAAGGTGTCGTACAGGTACAGCGCTACACTCAATCCATAAAAACCACCGCCAATTATCACCGTTTTGTTACGCACGTTTTCTCCGTTTTTTAACTATGTTACCAATATACAAGCCAACTACCATATAGACAAACAGAAGCAGCGGCATATAGAATACGATACCGTTAATGTGGGCGTGAGGCAAAGCGTGTCCAGGCATAAGAATTAACCAACTCAGTGCCCCAGCTAATGAAATGTGTAACGACCATAGGAATGAACGATAATACTTGAAAGACGGGTGTCGCCTCTTAAGATAGAATAACACTAAATACCCCACAAGTACCCAAACGAGTATCGACTGAACGATCTCACCAAATACCCCTTGATCGATAGCGGCAAGCTTAATGCTGGCAACAGTACATAATTGCCGGCGTTTATTGCTAGATACTGATATGTTGATCCTTTATCTTTTGCCAGCTCCTCCATATTAATAAATCGATCGGCAAATGTATATGACTCAGGTAGCAGCGTCTTTAAGTTACCAATAGCATGAGCTCGCATCTTTCTAATTCCCGAAAGCCCTCTCTCCGATGCCCGCTCATTAATCATCTTGAGGGCGGTGTCTGAGGAGTGATAGTAATCAGAGAGTGCCATAAAGTTGGTTGCGTACGCACCAACAAAGGCCACAACAACCACGATACATGTCATGACGGCGTGCTTCCAGAGGCTGATAACTTTTTGTTTATTATTGACGAGCTCAAAGAATATGATTGGTACAAGTACAGATATAGCAATTGTTGATATATACTCATAGCCGCCCAGAAGTTTTAAGAATAGTAATATGGTTTCACCGAGGTAGAATAGCCACATTTTCTTCGATGATTTACAGTATGAGTAACTCAGAAAAGCAAAGGCAAACGGAGCAAACATGAGTGGCTCTATCCAATACATATTTTGCGCGTAGCCGACAATCCACGGGCTAAATGCAACCAGTGTCGCGAATACTGCTGCAACAACAAAACCAAATAATTTCCTAACCCTAAGAGCTACCAGAGCCATAAGAGCTGCCATGGCTGCAGACAGAACCGCATTAACTTTCTTAAAATATACCGGCAATTTCGCACTATCGTTTGGTGCTAGTGCGGTAATTATTCTCGCCTGTAGACCGTATTGCGAAGCATACGGTTTGAGCAGGCTGGCATCACAATCCCCAGTCGTCATGACTGAATTATAATCCTCATTTTTAGCAACGATTAGCGGCCCGCTATAACCAGATTTTTCCTTGCAACGGGCCGTCTTTTCTACTATGGCCGATGAGTCGCGCTGAAAGCCATCAAACCATTCGCGCCACAAACCGACTCCAAAAATATTACCAAAGAAAGATAAAAACAAAACTCCCCAGACAACTCCAAAAAACAGTATGCTCTTTTTTCGCTCCATAATACTTACCATATAGTATCATAACTTAACGATAGACTAAAGTGACTACCTAAATTATAATAGCGTCATGAAACCACTTTTATCTATCATTGTTACCGCCCATCACGAAGGCCTTATTGCTCATAAAACTATGCGCTCCATTGAACGTGCTGTCAGCCTGCTTCGTGATAGCGATATTTCCTACGAAATAATTGTATCAATCGACCGCGGTGATGAAGAAACTATTCGCTACTTCAGTAATTATACCGCCCTGCCGATCGCTATATACCAATGGAATCATGGTGACCTCGCTCAATCTCGCAATAGTGCCATCACCAAGGCGCATGGCCGTTTTATTGCGTTTATCGATGCCGACGATTTGATGAGTGCCAACTGGCTACGAGATGGTGTGCAATTTTTAACAAACCACTCCTACGGTAAATATGTTGCCCATAGTGCCTATACTATTGAGTTTGAGGGGGCAAATGCCATTGTTGAAAAAGTTGGCTACACTAATAAAGACCGCGACACTCTATTGAGCGTACTTTCGGGACGATGGAACTCGGTCATTATTGCACCAAGTACTTTACTTCGCCAGTTTCCATACACACCAAACAGCCCCGGATATGGCTATGAAGATTGGTTTATGAGCTGCCAGTTCATCCAGCATGGTATCAAAAATGTCCTCATTCCGGAAACCGCTATCTTTGTTCGCCGTAAGGCCACTGGCTCGGAATGGGCACGCCAAAAAACTAGCCGCTCAGTGCTCCACGCCCACCCCCTCTTTAGTCCATCGCACTTTCGTACCATCAAGCTTGACTCGGTTGCCACGCCTGCCTCAGAGCGGCGGCGCCAAACGAAAAATACCATTAAGGAATTGATGGTTCGTTCTCGCATCCCACTGGGGTTAGTCAAGCGACCGCTCGCAATTATCCGACGCGGACGCAATGTGCTCAAAAAAAAGAAGTCGACACCGGCGACCGAGGTGCTGCCAGCGTGGCTTGATGCTGAATGGCGAGCATTACATCATATTGAGAAACTAATTTTTCCACCACATCCATTGCCGACAGTATACCACACAATTACTGATGATCATTATCGTGTTGGCTTGGCGTATTGGCAAATATGTCGTGATTTACGAAACGACACCTATGATTATGTGCTGTTCGTACCGTGGCTCAAGCGTGGTGGTGCTGATCTATTTGCTCTTAACTACGCCAACACCGCTGCGTCACTCGGCAAGAAAGTTTTGGTTATTGCCACAAATGAAGTTGACGCTAATTACTCAGAGTGGCGACCACGACTTAACATCGACGTAGATTTCGTGCCGTTTGGGACAATTACCCGATTCTTCCCGATAGAGCAAAAATATAGACTGCTAGAGCAACTGATCGAAAATATCCACGTGCCGGTGCTCCATATCCTCAATTCAGAGCTAGCCTATGATTTTGTGCGAGATCACGCAGTATATATCAAGGCCACTGGTAAAAAAGTTATTGCTACGTCCTATAGCCAAAGCACCGATGAAACTGGACGAATATTTGGTTTTTCACACAGTCATCTGCCACAGATTTATCACCTGCTCTCTGAGATAACCACCGATAATGAAGCCGTCAAGTCGATGTGGGTTAATGAATATGCTTATGACGCGGATGCAATTACCGTTCACCATCAACCACTTGATAGCAGCACGTACACACCGATAGCAAAGTTGGCTGGTCAAAGGCGTATTCTTTGGGCGTCCCGCCTATCACCAGAGAAATTACCTCAACTAGTTGCAGCTATCGCTGATCTATTACCTGATGATGTCCACATTGATATGTACGGTGACGCATCGAGCGAGTTTCCCACCCATAAACTACCGTCACATCCACGGGTTCATTACCGCGGCGGCTTTAATGGTGTACCGTCACTGCCTGTTGACAACTATGACGCCTTTCTCTACACATCGCTCTTTGACGGCATGCCAAATACGCCAATTGAGATAGCTCTGCGCGGATTGCCGCTCGTAGCAGCGCGAGTTGGTGGAGTGGCAGACTTTGTTGGTACATATGGACAGATTGTTGATGATATCACCAATCCAAAAGCCTACGCTGAAGCGTTAACTGTTGTTCTGGACAATCCTAAGACAGCGTTTGCTAACGCCCAATCTCTACGAAAGCAGGCGCTACGTGATTTTTCACAAAAAAGGTTTTTGACAGAAGTTAGGCGTATGCTTAAGCGATAATTGTCCGCTCTACTCGCGCACTCTCATCTCCCCCTTCACCGCCTCATTACCAGTCTCAAGCGGTGGAGCAGCATATTCGTGCCACGTGCGGCCGTCAAAGGTGGAGAAGTAGGCGCGGTAGACACCAACTGGAAAGGGACGAGTGGTCTTGAATTCTTGTTCTTGACCAGGTTGAATGGTGGTTGGTTGGAGGCAGCCGAGATCATAGTTTGCTCCATGTTGGTTGCGCATAATGAGACAGGTGCGGTTAGTGGTAGTGATGGGTTGGCTGGCAAAGTTCTTGATCTTAAAGGTGGTAGTGACTGGCTCACCGGCACGTGGAGAGGGATTAGAGAAAGTGATACCCTGGGTGAGTGTGGGGTTGGGGAGAATGGTGAACGATAAGCTGGTCACCTCCTTACCGTTCACTCCTGGCAGCGCCACCCCTTCGTGCCAGCGGCTACCATCGTATAACGCAAAGAAGGCTCTATACGTGCCCAGTTTGTTAAAAGGACGACCGAGCGAAAACTGTACACTACTTTGTGGGGCAATTCCTTTTGTTGATTGACAGCCAAGGTCATGATTCTCACCACGTGGACCCCGAATAATGTAGCACAAGCGCTGATCAGTCTGCGACACCGCCGAACTAAGATTACGCAAAGTGAATGAGCCAGTCAGCTTGTCACCAGCACGCGCTGGCGCTGGTGTTATCGATAACCCCTGTGACATGACAACATCCTGCAGCACTCTCATCTCCCCCTTCACCGCCTCATTACCAGTCTCAAGCGGTGGAGCAGCATATTCGTGCCACGTGCGGCCGTCAAAGGTGGAGAAGTAGGCGCGGTAGACACCAACTGGAAAGGGACGAGTGGTCTTGAATTCTTGTTCTTGACCAGGTTGAATGGTGGTTGGTTGGAGGCAGCCGAGATCATAGTTTGCTCCATGTTGGTTGCGCATAATGAGACAGGTGCGGTTAGTGGTAGTGATGGGTTGGCTGGCAAAGTTCTTGATCTTAAAGGTGGTAGTGACTGGCTCACCGGCACGTGGAGAGGGATTAGAGAAAGTGATACCCTGGGTGAGTGTGGGGTTGGGGAGAATGGTGAACTGCGCCCGATTACCAGCACTAGCTGGTGTCGGCACCGGATACTGCGCCTCGGTCCAAGTTATCCCCTTATCGAGAGTGCCACTGATGCGCGCCTTGTATAGACCACTTTCTCGTGGAATAAACTCTTGGTCATAGGCATAGGTTGCACCCGGCGCAAGGCTGTTGACTGTATCAAAACTGGCATCAGCATTTCGTCCGCTCGGACTAGTAATTGCCGCGCCAAAATAACCGAGGTCGATTGGCTTCGGACTATTATTTTTAACCGTGAAGCGAATCCGTGTTGATTGCCCAACGTGTGTCCGTTGATTTTGAATAGTTACTGGGGAAGTTACTGTTGGCGCCGTCTGCACAAACGTCGACACTTCGCGGCTATGGCCCGGAGCTGATTCTGGATAATTATTACTCCAACCGTTGCCCTCACGGTAATTTGTGATCCAGAATTTATAATTCTCCTCTTTGGTTAACTTAGTTGTCACTCGGTAGGTATATGTCTGCCATGGCTCAAGAATAACCCGTTGGCTACCAAAGTCATAGTTATTCCACTTGCTATCACGGGCAGCTATCGCCATGGTCCCCAAGTCGCGGCGCTGATTTGTGGCGTTACGGATAGTAAACGATGCGGTTATTGTCATGTCCGTAAATAGTTTTGACCCGGTCCCCTCCGTTCTCACTGACAGCGGCGATTCAATTCGCACAGATTTCAGCGGCGAACCAAACCATTCATTAAAGAAGCGCCAAAAATTACGATTACCATATGCTCCACAGTGGGCCGTCCCTGGATAGGCGTCAAGGGCACCTTGATTTGGCTGATATGGGGTGTAGTTGTACAAGTTGGCTGTTGCTTGATTCTCGATATATACCCATGAGCCGCCACAGGCCGCGTTTGGACTATACTGGATGTAATTTGACCGACCAGCCTTATAGCGATATTCGCCCGGACGATTAGTATATAGCCGGAATTGGCGCGCCGCCATCCGTAGCTGATTATACATACCGGCATACTCGTTTGAACAATTCGCTGTATTACCCGGCCCGCTGTCCGGACAAGCAAAGCCCATAGCATACTTATACTGACTCTTGAGTGGCCAGACATCAGTAAACAGTGACCCCTGTTCTTTCTTTAGTGTCACCAGCATTACTTGCGGATTAATACCAAATTCTTTTGATACATTCCAAATAATATTGGCCACCGACAGACCGCCAGCAAACCAACCGCCGCCCCTTTCAAACGAGGTCTCTTTCGTACTTGGATTTTCGTGATAATCCCGCAGACAGGCATATGGTGGACCGTGCCAACCGCGTTTAGCTGCATATTGCGCTCGCGTACCTCCGCCATACTCAGATGGCCCAGTCCCCCATGTATCGCAGGCTGGCGTATGACTGTTGATAAAGTTTTGAATATCTTGAACGCTTGAAAATGTATTAGTATCATAAAAAACATTGTCATCAATAATTCGCCCGGGACTCCATGGCGACAACGCCCCTGTTTTTGGCCAAAAAATAATCCCTAGACTAACAACACCAACGACGGCCAGTGTATATCCGACACGCTTTAGCCAGGACGGTTTCATACTCTGTAACTGAATCACCGTAACCCCTCCTTGCGGAACGACGGCCCATTTGTAGATTCTCCAATATATGCACTTGATGAGTAAGTAACTTTTATCGACATATCAGTGCCCGATGGTAATTCTGATAGTGGAATCTCGGCCATCCGACAATTCGTTGAGCTCGGACCAGCGGATGCACCAGTTTGGCGCGAAACTTGACCACCGGACCAGTAGACCGTGAAGGTACAGCTGCCGCCATTTTCGACAATAGCGTTAACGCCACCATCAATTTGTAGGCGCTGGCCGTCGCCACTGAGGCCGTAGCCGCTCACAATCGGCGTTACTGCTTGTTTTGAACCGCGTTGCTCGCTGGGGCCAGCTGGTTTATCAGGACTACGACCATCCCGCTCTTCTGGTTTCGTCTTATTGTCATCAACCTTCTTATCGTCACTCTTATTATCGTTTTCTTTCGTCTGGGATGAAGCAGCACCCTCCTTAGCTTGCTCTGCTCGTTGTGGTCGCGTTACTGCATAAACAACCGCCGCAATAGTAATTACGACGACCGCGCTCACTAAACTAATGATTATAGCCCTGGTCTTCTTTGACGTTGTTTGTTTAACTCGCATAGTGTTATTTCCCCTGTTTTTATCCTATCAGCTTAAGCATAACAGTTAATCGCTGGGTTTTCAATATTTTTGCCAATAAAGATGCTATAATATCCCGTATGAATGCACAGAAATCCCAAGTTAAACCACCATTGGTGTCAATTATTACCGCCACCTATAATGACGAAACATACATTGAGTCCTCAATTCGCTCCGTGCTGTCACAAGATTTTACTGATTTCGAGTACCTTATTATTAATGATGGCTCAACCGATAATACAAAAAAAATCGTTCAGCGCCTTCAAAAAGAAGATGGCCGCATTCGCCTCATTAATCAAAAAAATAGCGGCCTAGTAGCCTCACTCAACCGCGGCATTACCGAAGCGCGCGGTACTTACATTGCCCGTATTGATGGCGACGACGAGTGGTTGCCGCACAAATTGAAAACTCAGGTTGCTATGCTTGAAGCAAATAAAAACCTAGTTCTGGTTGGCGGAGGCGCAGAAATTATAAACCAAGACAGCGTGCCGACTGGTTTTATTTTTAACGTTGCTCGTAATGAAGATATCAGACTTGGTCTTTGCATTTTTAATCAATTCTGCCATTCATCGGTTGTTTATCGCCGCCAGGCGGCACTTGACGCTGGTCTTTACCCTGACACCTGTCCAGCCGAGGATTATGACCTGTTTAGTAAATTTGCCGAACACGGTGAACTTGCTAACGTACCTTACCCCGTTTTCCGCTATCGCATTAGTGACGGCAGCATCTCGGCTAAACGGCGCGATGAGCAAAATCGTCTCGCTAAAAAGTTTTCGCTTCGCAACTGGGATATCGTTCAGCCGACGGTCACTAGTCGTGCCGACATCAAACGTGCTTTCGCCTATTATATCAAAAATCCAATTAACCATGATTTTGGAATTAGCCACAAGCACGCCTATACGTTTGTACTAATGCGTATCGGCTATCGTATGCTTCAAAAGGGACAGGTTGGTAAGGGGCTCCGTCAGCTTTGGAACGTGGCATCAACCGGGCGCACTGCCTCCAAGATCGTTGTTAAGTGGGGGCTTGATATCATCAAGATTAAGCTTCGACCATCACGTCGAAAAACAAAAACAGCAGCTTAGCAGTACGAAGACAGAATATCACCAAACTATTGGACGGGCTATCCTTTTCTATCTGTGATCGTGGCGCCACTGCCGCGGAATCAATGTTAATCCCCCAAACGACTGCCCAACTACTGAAAAGTCTTTCGTGATAGTAAATTCCTCGGCACGATAAGCAACGTCATACTTTACTGACCCATCGTGATTGAGAAGATTAACGTCAACATAGTACGATCCCGGGCCTAAATTTGCTTCGATATCGAGTGTCAGTTTTTTGTCTTTCGGTAGCCTAGCAAACCCTTCACGATTAGTAATAAAATTCGATACCAAATCACTGTCCTTGCGATACAAATCAACCATGATTGCTCGTGTCTTATCATGATGCCAAGCGATATCAAACGAGATGGTCTCGCCAACCTTAAAGCTACGCTGTTTTTTACCCGTCGCGTCACGGATCGTAATATCAACATTTTTACCAGTATATTGCCGATTTCTATCAATACTTGCGTCAATCACTGCTTGATTGAGCCGACTATACTCGTCAGCCACCCGCACCGGGTCTCCCTCTTTGATAATTGTGCCGTCTTGGATTAGTACAGCACGATTACAAAACTTCTTGACTGTTTCCATATCGTGTGTCACCAGGACGACCGTTTGGCCGCTGGCTTTATATTGCTCAAATATGTCGATGCACTTGTACTGGAATGCCTCATCACCGACAGCCAACACTTCATCAAAAATCATGATATCATTACGCGCCTTGATTGCTACTGAAAACGCCAATCGTACCTGCATACCTGACGAATAATTTTTCAGCTTCTGATCCATAAACGGTTCAAGTTCAGCAAAGGCAACAATCTCATCATACATCGCCTCCATCTCTTTGCGGGTGAACCCAAGTAGTGCTCCGTTCAAAAAAACATTATCTCGGCCAGACAGCTCCGGGTTAAAGCCAACACCCAATTCAATAAATGGTGTCAGCTTACCATGTAGCTGAATGCTACCGCTCGTCGGTTGATACACACCAGCGAGGATTTTAAGCATAGTGCTTTTTCCTGAGCCGTTCCGACCAACAACCCCGAAAAAATCACCCTGATTAATAGTAAAACTAACCCCGTCCAATACCTTTTGGACGGTCTTTTTATTTCGTTTGATAATATTAACAAAGGCATGCTTAATGCTTGAGTTTTTGGTCTGTGGCAATATAAACTCTTTATGTATATCCTTAATTACAATAGCCGGCTTCGTCATCTAAATATCCTCCGCAAATGAACGTTGCTTGCGCTGGAAATGCCACCACCCCAGCCCAAACAGCCCGATGGTTATCATAATCGGAATAAACCACAACAACGGATTATGAAATGTTTGCCAAATTGTCTGAGAGGCGGGGTTACTAGGCATCAGTGTATGCCTGGCGTCTTGAATAATTTGCGTAACAGGGTTCAAAAACGCGACTTTCTGGATGACTGTAGGCATATAAATAATGGCAAAAATAATACCACTGGCGTAAAACCCAGCCTGCAACAAAATCTCCCAGATATACGCGATATCACGAAACGTTACGTAGAGTGCCGAGAGTAGCAGAGATAGGCCAATTGATAGTAAAAATAGCTGAGCAATTATCGGAATTAGTAGCAACCACAACAAAGTTGGCATTAGACCACTTAGTAGTGCAAAAATTATCACCACAATCATCCCTAAGCCAAGGTTAATCAGCGCCGATACGGAGCTGGCAACCACTAAGAGGTGTCTTGGGATTGCTACTTTACGAATTAGTTGCCCATTTTCCACTACCGAACGAGTACCTACCATCGTTGCCTCAGAGAAAAAGTTCCATAGCACGACGCCAATCAATAACCAGACGCCAAAATATTCAATCCCTTTACTGCCCTGTGGGAACGCATAGGTAAACAATACATATAAGATGCCGAATATGAACAGCGGCTTCAGAAGCGACCATACGTATCCGAGGGCAGAATTTTGGTAGCGAACCTTAAAGTCTGTGCTAACCATTGCGCGCAAAATTGCCCGATTTCTTTCATTACCAAAGAGATGTTTCACTCCCTGATTATACCAAATTACACCAAAAAGATATATACTTGTAAAATGAATCGGTTACGAGTTGTTATCGTACGAAATGCCGCACCTCATGATTTTGGTGGTGGCGAGCGATTTCCAGTGTTCTTAGGTCAAGAATTACAAAAAATAGGTCATTTGCCGGTTATTTTTAGTCACCACACGGCACTCTGTGACTACGCTAAGTACGAACGGTTGACTTATCACCGCTCTTGGTGGTGGTCTCGACAAAACTGGAGCGGCTGGCGAGTTATACTAACACCGCTATATGTGTTATGGCAACTGCTGCTTACGTCGTATTATATTATCCAATTTCATCGCTACAAAGCTGACGTTGTTCACCTGCAGAGTAAGGATGATTTTATTGCTGGGTCAATCGCTGGTAAGCTTATCGGTGCCCATGTTATCTGGACTGATCACGCCGACCTCAAACATGTCTGGAAGCAGCTCGGCGTATGGTATAAAAACCCGACTGGTAAGCTGGTTGCTTGGGCGGCACGCTTTGCCGACGCAATTACCCTCGTTAGCCAGAGTGAATGCCGTCTCGTTTCTGATAATCTGCCGTTAACCTCACCAATTCATCGTAAATTAACCGTTATCTATAATGGTGTCAACGACCAGAAACCAACACACACACCCATCAAAAGCCGCCCGTTCACGTTCTGTATCGCCGGTCGCCTAGTTGTTGATAAGGGAGTTAGTGAAGCGATCGCTGCATTCAAACGACTTCACGCTACACATCACGACACGCGCCTCATTCTGATCGGTGACGGACCAGATCGTTCACGGTTTGAGAAACAGACCAAAGGGTTACCGGTCACCTTTCGTGGCCACCAAACAGACCCCCTCCCTGAAGTTGCCACCGCTGACGTATATCTTCATCCAACATACCACGAGGGGTTTAGTGTTTCACTCGTTGAGGCTAGTATGCTCCAGCTACCAATTATCGCCACTGACGTTGGCGGCAATCCAGAGATTATTCATCATAATAAAACCGGCCTCCTCGTCCCCGCAAAGAACTCAGTGGCGCTACATGATGCCATGGAGCAGCTATATTCTAACCCCGAGCTTCGCGCACGTCTAGCCACCGCTGCCCGCCGTCAATATCTTGCCTCGTTTGTTTTTCACACTATCGTTAAAACACAATTTATTCCTTTGTATAAAAACGGTTTATAATATACCTATGAAGATTCGTGTAGAAACCGCCGCTCTCACCGCTCCCAATATATCCGGGGTTGGTCATTACACTCGTATGTTGACCAATAGCCTCGCTCGCTATTCACCGCCAGAAACTGAGGTTTCGGCATTTTATTTTAATTTTTTGAGCAAGCATCGGGACCCTATTCTAGACAGCTCAATCAAGCATGAAAAACACACGCTCATGCCCCAGCGGCTATTTGCCAAGCTCCAAAGTTATGGTTTGCCGCTACCGTACGACCTCTTGTCATCACCTGTCGACGTCGCTATTTTTCCAAATTTTGACCGCTGGACAACCAGTAAAGCAGCTATCACTGCCGTCGTTATTCACGACCTCGGCTATCTCTATTTTCCTGAGACGATTGAACGGCGCAACCTAGCTCATTTACGCCGCCGTGTCGCCCATGCAACCCGAGTAGCCGACCTCATCATTACCGTCTCGGAGTCAGTCAAATCAGAAATTATCGCCGAATACGGCGTACCAGCTTCGAAAATTATCGTCACACCAATACCAGCTGACCCAATTTATTCTCAACCGGGTACAATTAACGTCGTCGCCAAATACAACTTACCAACCAAGCGGTATATCTTTTCAATTGGCAATCTCGAGCCACGCAAAGATTTACCGACAATGATTGCCGCCTTTCGCGCTCTACCAAACAAAATCCGCAAACAGTATTCATTAGTGCTAGCTGGTGGTAAGGGCTGGAAGACCGAGACTACTGAACATGCTATCGCTGAGGCTCAAGCTGCAGGTGAACATATTATCCGCCCGGGATACATTCCCCAGGAATATGTACCTGCATTTTATCAGCAAGCAGACCTTTTTTGCATGAGCTCCATTTACGAAGGATTCGGCATACCGATTGTTGAGGCGCTGACTAGCGGTACGCCGGTTGTTGCCTCCGATATTCCTGTGCTCCGCGAGGCTGGTGGAAATGCGGTTCTTTACGCTCAGCCTAAAAATCCCGACGACTTCATGAAAAAAATGCTCTCTATCATCGCTGACCCGCAAAAAGCACGCCTTGATATGAAAACTGCGGTTCAGGCTCATCTCAATACTATTTCCTGGCAGAATAATACCGATCGCCTCATCGCTGCTTTCAAGGAGGCTATTGCCGCTAAAAAACATCGCACCAACTAGGGTTTATGGGTTATACTTATCATTATGGCTCGTTTCAAACACTACATCACCAACCATGCCACCAAACTTCGCTACCTCCTCATCGGTACCATCAACACCACCATTGATTTTGGTGTGTTGTTTATGTTGACCTGGTTTATCAGCACACCGAAAGAATTAGCTAATATTATCTCGACAACCATCGCCTTTAGTTTCAGCTTCGTCGCCAATCGATCATTCACCTTTCGCTCACGCACCGGCAATGTTCGCCGTCAGCTACTCCTCTTTACCCTCGTCACCCTGTTTGGTCTCTGGGTAATTCAGACTATCATTATTGCGCTACTCGCGCCAATTTTCATTGGCTTTAACCTCAGTCAGCCGGTAGCACTATTCGCCAGCAAACTCATCGCCACTGTCGCCAGCCTCATCTGGAACTATCTGCTCTATACTAACGTTGTTTTCAAAGATTAAGAACTCTTCTGTGAAATCACCAAGTGTCGCGCACGCCCCTCGCCCTCGGAGTGGGTCTCAATATCACTATAATCACTCGCCACGTGGTGTACCACCCAGCGATCAGCCGAATTTAGTTCAATAATTTTCGTCTCGCCCGTCCGTCGCACTTCTTCGATCCAGCCGCGCGCCTTGTCGGCAATCTTTTCGGCATGCTGCTTCTTATAATCAGCAATATCAACATTCACTCGCACCAGCGCCGCCTGACGGTTACGCAAAATTGCTGACACCACCGTCTGTAGACTCCGTAACGTCTCCGCATTCCGCCCAATGAGCAAGCTATTGCGCTCACTCGATGGCACAACGGCCTTGATAACATCGTCTTCAACGCTAACATCAACATCCAGATTGAGATCAAAGAACGCCAGAAAGTCCTCCAGATATTTCTTGACAAATTCAATGGTCGCGATTTGATCCATATAGCCTCCTTAATCCTTCGCCTTTATCCGCGTAATGTTCGCCTCAGTCGCTGTGGCCGCTCGTTGCGAAGCGACTTTTGATTTTTTCACTGACGTGGTTGCTGACTTGCTCGTAGATTTTGGCGAACGCTTTTCGCCGGCAATTTGTTGCATTTCTGTACCGTCTTGCTTAAGAATAATGGCGTTTTGGATATAAGCAGCGATATTTGAGGTTGCCATGTAGAGCGCCAGCGCCCCCGGCAGACTGATCATAATAAGGAACATAAACACCGGCATAACCTTCATCATTTTGCGCGTGACAATGGCGTTAACTTCGGTTTGGTCGGCGTTCTTGCCTTCACCGGCCTCCATCAGCACATCACGTAGTCGCTTCTTGCTGTCCGAACTTGGCGACATTTGCTTTGATAACAGGTACTGCAGAACAGCCGCCACCAAGGCAAGGATAAGCAGCCCGATTGACGCGCCGCTTGATGACAATGCCTGCTTTGTTAGATCCATCAGTCCTAGGAAATTCTGATTAAAGTGATCCGGATTAGCGATCAAGTGCTTGACCGGCCCCCACTGCTCCATGAGATCGTAGGTATACTTGGCGAGCTCTGATCGCTGCATCACAAATATCTGCACCACGCGATAAATAGCGATCAGTACCGGTAGTTGAATAAGAAGCACCAAAATAGAGCTCATCGGCTTGATATTATGCTTTTTATACACATCCATCATCGCCATCGCCCGCATCTGTGGATTGTTCTTGTATTTTTTGTTTAGCTTGGCAAGCTCAGGCTGTATTTTACGCATCGCTTTAGCTTGGTGAAGCTGCTTCTTAACCAGTGGCCACAGCAGTAGCCGCACAATTATTGTAAATAGTACAACACTAACCCCAAAATCACCGCCTGGAATTAGCGCGTAAATTGCCATCAGCAAATTAAAAATTGGTTGTACAATAACCACATCAAATATATTCATACGCCCATTATACCAGAGGTAGCGCTATTTATATAGCCCGGCTTGCGAAAAGAGTTGCTTTACTGCCGTCTTCAGATCGTCATGCGGCATCAGTAACACCTCCGGCGAAAACACCATAATGACAACATCAAACCCACCCCGAATATGCGGCAACTCGAGTCGGATAATTTCGTAAATTCGGCGGCGAACACGATTGCGCTTAACGGCAGACTTGAGCACTTTTTTACTAATCACTACCGAAAACCGACCATGGTGGCGGCGTGAATTGGCGATATATTTCATGGTGAGTTGTGACGAGCGAATCGCTCGCCCACGTGTATAGACATAGCGCAAACTACCGTGACCATGAAATCGGTTAATGTGACGTAACATAGATCCAGTATAGCAAAATCCCGCCCTATTAGGCGAGGCGGGAGTTTACAGTTAGATAGCGATCTTGGCGCGACCCTTGAGGCGACGGCGCTTTAAAACAGCGCGACCAGCCTTGGTCGAAACACGAGCTCGAAAACCGTGCGTCTTGGCGCGATGTCGCTTGTGTGGTTGAAATGTTCGCTTTGGCATATCGTCATTTAGTGTAGCCTTTTTTGACATTTTTTGCAAGCCATGGATAAGCTTTCCACTGTTTCTACTGTTTTTTCCACATATTTATCAGAGGTGGCTCATCGCTGTGGAAAAACCACCTCGAGAGATCATGAATGTTATGATGGCGCCTGTGCTTGTGGAAAAGTCTGATTTTTTGCTATAGTAAAGTCATCAAGCTAGTTCCGAGGGGGAAGGTATT